>JBARRE010000137.1:0-17353 GCA_049644065.1 Sedimentisphaerales bacterium
AGTGGGCCGAGGCGAAGAAACCGCTGGAGAAACTCATTGCGTTGTACCCACAATATACAGGCGACGACAACGGCTATCGGCTGCTGGCAGAAGCGCACCGGCAGCTCGGCGAGACAGAACAGGAGCGAGATGTGCTTGGCAAGCTGGCGATGATTTCCTCCGATGCGTCCTACGCTTACGGGCGACTGATTGAAATTGCGATGGCCGAGGAAGACTGGCAGAGCGTGGCCAGGTACGGCGAGAAATCCATGGCTGTTTACCCCATGCTGGCGCAACTGCACCGGCAACTGGGCCGGGCCGGCGAAGAGCTCGGACGGGATGAGCAGGCGGTCGAATCATACCAGCGTCTGCTCTTGCTGGATCCGGCCGATCCGGCCGATGTCAATTATCGCCTTGGACGATTGCTTTTAGCAAAAGACCCCGCCAAGGCGAAAAGGCACGTGCTTCTGGCGCTGGCCGAGGCTCCGCGTTTCCGCCAGGCACACCGTCTATTACTGAAAATCGTCAATGAAACGCGCGAGCCGGCAGTTAAGGAGGATGCACGATGACAAAATCAAGGCGCCTCATAATAATCCTGTTGATGGTGGCATTTGTTGGAGCAGGCGCGGTGTTTGCGAGGAGATATTCCGATCGCAGATATTCCGAACGCAGGGGCGTGCCCAACTGGACGCCCAACCGGGAGTTCTCTCATGACATCTTCACATTCGTGAGAATCCAATACTCGACCGGATATGGCGGAGGGGAGTATGGCGGTGGTCGCGGCCGTGGTCGTGGTCGAGGTCGCGGCTTCAGCGGCGGAAGCTGGGCAACGGATTACCCCGACAGCGATTTGAACTTTTCTTTTCGCCTGCACCAACTAACTTCGATGGAAGTTGATCCTGAGGGTGTCATACTCGAATTGACAGACCCGGAACTGGTCAACTACCCCTTCATTTATATTGTGGAACCCGGCCGGCTGGTCTTCAGCGAAGAGGAGGTCATGTGCCTTCGTCGCTACCTGCTGAACGGCGGTTTTTTGATGGTTGACGATTTCTGGGGCGAAGCCGAGTGGGATAATTTCTACTATGAGATCAAGCGTGTGTTTCCCGACCGCGAGCCGGTCGAGATTGGGCTGAGCCACAAGATATTCCAGGTCCCGTATGAACTCAAGGAAAGGCCGCAGATACCCAATATCGACCAGGCCTTGCGCGGCCAACCTTACGGCATTACATGGGAACGAGAAGATGCGAAACAGGTTCATTATAAGGCCATCTATGATAACAGCGGCCGGATGATGGCGTTTATCTGCCACAATACCGACCTTGGTGACGGATGGGAACGCGAAGGTGAGAACGAGTGGTATTTCCATGAGTTCTCAGAGAAAAAGGCATATCCGCTTGGAATTAATATCGTGTTTTACGCAATGACACATTAGGGGCAGCAGCCGTAGGGGCAATCCTGTGTGGTTGCCCAGGGCAGGCACACGGGCCTGCCCCTACAATGAAAGAGGTAAAATATTTTGGCTACGAAAGCATACGAATTCGAACGATTGGCAGTCGAACAGATCAGCAGTGCACGGCAGAAGATAGGTGCCGAGCTTTCAAAGGTTATCATCGGCCAGCAGGATGTAATCGATCATCTTCTGATTGCCATACTTTCCGGCGGGCATTGCCTGATTACAGGCGCGCCGGGCCTGGCGAAAACGCTGCTGGTCAAGTCGCTGGCGCAACTGTTCCATCTGGAGTTTCAGCGTATTCAGTTTACGCCGGATCTCATGCCGGCGGACATCACCGGTACGGAAATTCTTCAGCAGACCGACGGACAGCGAAAAATGGTGTTCGTCAAGGGACCTATCTTTGCGGACATGATTCTTGCCGACGAGATTAACCGCACGCCGCCCAAAACACAGGCGGCCCTGCTCGAAGCGATGCAGGAGCATCATGTAACCGCCGCCGGGGTATGCCATTCGCTCGGCGAGCCGTTTTTCGTCTTTGCGACGCAGAATCCGATTGAAATGGAAGGCACGTATCCGCTGCCGGAAGCTCAGCTCGACCGGTTTATGTTCAACGTCTGGATCGACTACTTGTCGGAAGATGACGAGGTCGCGGTCGTTCGCCAGACGACGGCAACGGAGCCCGAACCGATCGAGCAAGTATTCACGGGCGAAGACCTGCTGCGATTTCACGATGTCGTACGCAAGGTTCCGGTCGCCGAGGACGTAGTGCGTTACGCCGTGAGGATCGCCACCGCATCTCGCCCTGGCCCCGACAATTCGCTGGACTTTATCAACGAGTGGGTCACATGGGGAGCCGGATTGCGAGCCTCGCAATATATGGTGCTCGGCGCCAAGGCGCGAGCGCTGCTCAACGGCAGGTCGCACGTGAGCTTCGAGGATATACGGGCGCTGGCCCTTCCGGTGCTTCGCCATCGCGTATTGATCAATTACCGCGCCGAGGCAGAGGGCGTGGTTATCGAAAACCTTGTTGACCGTTTGCTTAAATCGGTCAAGGAGAGTCATAAAAAATGACAGACAAAGCGGAACAATCCGGCTCGGCGGTTACAACCGGCAGAACCGGTGGTGTCGCGGGCTTCCAGCCCGCGATTCGAGGGCGGGACGCCCTCGACACGAGTATGATTGATCCGGTCTCGCTGATGAGGATCAAGTCGATGGAGCTGCGCGCCAAAGTAATCGTCGAGGGATTCTGGAAAGGGATTCACCGAAGCCCTTATCACGGCTTCTCGGTCGAGTTTACGGAATACCGTCAATACACTCTCGGCGACGATCCACGCTATATTGACTGGCGGCTTTATGCCCGCAGCGACCGATTTTATATCAAGAAGTTCGAAGATGAGACAAATCTGCGCTGCCATCTGCTGATGGACCACAGCCGGTCGATGGGCTACGGTTCCGGCGGCTACACAAAATCGCAGTACGCCGGCACGCTGGCCGCGACGCTGGCCTATTTTCTCTACACTCAGGGCGATGCGGTCGGCCTGGCGACATTCGACGATCAGATCAGGCAGTATATGTTTCCCCGCAACCGGTCGGGTTATCTGCGTCGTTTAATGGTCGCACTGGAGACTGCTCCACAGGGCAGTTCCACCAAGCTGGGACCGCCGCTGCAGCACATTGGCGAAATGCTGACTAAGAAAGGTCTTATCATCCTGATTTCCGATCTGCTGACGTCGATAGACCGGCTCGAACCGGACCTGGGCTATCTATGCACCGGCGGCCATGACGTTGTGGTCTTTCATGTGCTGGATCCGGCCGAGTTGAATTTCGACTTCGACTCGCCGGCACTTTTCCAGGACATGGAGAGCGGGCGCAACATGTACGTCGATCCGTCCGACGCCCAGATTTCTTACAAGCGGAAGCTGGAAAAACATCTGGCCAGGACGGAGTCCATATGCCAAAATCTCGGGATTGACTATCATCTGTTCCCGACGGATAGGCCCTTCGATCTGGCCCTGCTGGACTTTCTCCAGGACCGGATGCGCCACCGTAAAAGAATCAGACACAGGGGTCGTCCGAAGGGCAGGAGGACGATATGAGTTTTCTTTATCCTTTATTTCTGGCGGGAATCGCCGCGGTGAGTCTGCCGATCATTCTGCACATGATTCGCCGGCAGACGCGCAAGCGGGTGACATTCAGCTCGTTGATGTTTCTGCGCACCGCGGTGCCGCGATTCAAGAATCGCAGCCATATAGAGAACCTGCCGCTTTTGATTTTACGATGCATTATATTATGTCTGCTTGCGTTTGCGTTTTCGCGTCCTTTCTTCCCGCGGGAAGAAGGGGACAAACAGGTCCCTCTCGCCAGACGGACCGTCCTTCTGATCGACACCAGCGCATCGATGCGGCGAACCGGCATGTGGCCCCGGGCGATCGGCGAGGCACAGTCGGCGCTGAGAGACGTGAGCGGGGCTGACCGAGTCTGCGTGATGAAATTCGATCAGGGCACGGAAACATTGATAGGATTCGAACAGTGGGACGCGATGGATTCGGCCCGTCGCACAGCGGTAGCAGCCGAACAACTCTCGGAATTGTCACCGGGCTGGGCCTCGACCAATCTCGGCCATGCCCTGGTCTCCGCGGCAGAGGCCATCGAGGATGATGAAATCAACGATGAGCAGCAAAAATTCAGAACGCACCGGATAGTGCTTATCAGCGATCTTCAGAAGGGAAGCAGCCTTGAGGCTCTGCAAGCATACGAATGGCCCGAGGCTCTGGAATTAGAAGTCAAGCTGATTGCCGCCGCAGGTTCGACCAATGCGGGATTACAGTTGATCGCAAGCCGGGATCATCTGGCCCGCACAGCCGGCAAAGAACTGCCGAGCGTTCGTATTACCAATTCGCCCGATGCAGCCGTGGAGCGTTTTGGTCTGAGCTGGGCCGGCGAGGATCCCGCTGGAACATCGGATCGCATAACGGAAGTGTACGTGCCGGCGGGGCATAGCGTTGTTGTGCGTGCTCCTCAACGAACTGATAGCTCGGCGCAGGGAAAGCTGGTCCTGACGGGTGATGACCACGACTTTGACAACGCCCTTTATACGGCGCCACGTTTAACACATCAGGTCAGCATCCTTTTCATTGGCAGTGACAGCGTCTATGACTCCGAAGGCATGCTGTATTATGTTCAGCGGGCTTTCAGGGCCATAGGCTCGATCGATCCGGCCGTAATCTCCCGTTCGTCGGAAAACCTCACGGATGCAGACGTTGCGGCCGCTCACTTGATCGTCGCCGCCGATGCGATCTCGCCGGGACACATCGATTCGGTTCGCAGATACCTCGAAACCGGCCGGACCGTTCTGCTGGTAATGAAGTCCCCGGATACTGCCAAAACAATAGCAGCTCTTGCAGGGATTGAAACCATCGAATCGCAGGAGGCCGACGTCAGCACGTATGCCATGCTAAACCGGATCGAATTCAAACATCCGCTCCTGGCGCCGTTCTCCGAGCCTCGCTTCGGAGATTTCACCAGGATTCACTTTTGGAAATATCGTCAAATCAACATCGACGATCTGCCGGGAGCTAAGGTCCTGGCCTGGTTCGACAGCAACGACCCGGCATTGTTTGAGCTGCACGTAGCTAAAGGATCGCTGCTGGTGCTGGCCTCGGGCTGGCATCCATCGGACAGTCAGTTGGCGCTTTCGTCGAAATTCGTGCCGCTGCTTTACTCAGTCCTCGAATACGGCGGTGTCTTTATAAGCCGGCAGTCACAGTATTTCGTGGGTGACTATGTACCAATATCGCCCTGGAGCGGGCCCGGATCGGCAAACATGGAGATTCGCAAACCAGACGACTCGGTGATTCCTCTCAATGCCGGCGAAGAAAGCTTTACACAGACGGACCTGCCCGGAATTTATACAATTGAGTCGTCCGCCGGGAATCACATTTTTGCGCTGAACCTGCCCGCGAAGGAATGCCAGACGGCCGTTATGCCAATCGAAGATCTCGAAATGCTTGGTGTTACTGTAGGGTCGGCCCAGGGTGGTTTCGTGTCGCGGGCTTCCAGCCCGCGATTCGAGGGCGGGACGCCCTCGACACTGCACAGGGTTACCCCTACGTTCGTATTGGAATCCGAGCAAAAGATTTGGCGGTGGATATTTATTGGATTGCTTGTTGTCTCGTTTATTGAAATCGCCCTGGCGGGGTGGTTGACTCATTCGCCTTCTAATCTGTTGGGAGAACAGACATGATTGAAGAAGCTCTACGTAAAAGACTCAGACCTATTGTGAATCGTCGGCGGCGTTTGCTCCTGGCTTACTTTTTGTCGGTCTGCTGGATCGCTGCGGCTCTACTGGGTATCGGTTTGATAAGTGTGAATCGGTACTGGGGATTGAAATCGCCTGTCACAAACTGGGCACTGTGCATCTCAACTGTGCTGGCAACGCTGTATGCCCTGTACCGATCTCGCCGTATGCAGCCAGACTATAAGGCCGTCGCTCGACATATCGAACGGCAAAATCCCGATATGCAGGCACTGCTGCTCGCTGCTATAGAGCAGGAGCCCGAACAACCCGACGGTCAATTCGGCTATCTGCAGGATCGGGTCATTGGCGAAGCGGTACGGCACGCGACGAAACACGACTGGCTGCAGAGCATCTCAAAGAAGAAGCTTTTGTCGGCGGAGCTTGGCGGTGCGATTGCGTTAACATTAATCATCACAACACTCTTACAACTATTGCCGCCTGTCCCATTCCTGCGAATAACGAACCGAAACGTGCAGCAGAGCAGAGGCTATGATCTCACGGTCAGTCCGGGAGACACCAGTATGGAAGCCGGATCTCCGGTAGTTATCCTCGCGCGGTTCGGCAAGCGGGTGCCGCCGAAGGCCACTCTGCTGTTCGGCGAACCCGGTGAACAAATGAAGCAGATTCCACTGACGAGGAACCTTGACGATCCCGTGTTCGGCGGCATAATTCAAGAGGTCAACAGCAACCTGCTCTACTATATCGAGTACGCGGATAAACGCTCGCGCGATTACAAAATAAGCATCTACGAACGCCCGGTCCTGACCAGGGCCGATGCGAAGATTATCTTTCCTTCATATACGAAACTGCCCGAGAAGGTTATTAAAGACACGCGCCAGGTCAGTACAGTGGAAGGATCGCAGGTCATTCTTACATTCGTTCTCAATAAGGCGGTGGCAAAGGCACAGCTTGTCCCCAAAGAGGGCCCCGGTCCGGAGCTGACTGTCGACGGCGAACATCCAAACGTTTATACGACTTCAATCACGACTACAAAAAACGAGCGTTATGAGCTGCACCTGGCCGATGCCGAGGGGCTCACGAACGAAGTGCCGCAGCGTTTCGTTATCGATGTCCACAAGAATCTGCCGCCCGAGCTAAGAGTAGCTTTTCCCAACCGGGATGTGCTGGCATCGCCTTTAGAGGAATTGAGTCTGGAAGCAAAAGTCTCGGACGACTACGGCGTGACAGGCTATGGGCTCAGTTACGCACTTGCCGGCGATGAGGGCAGGGATGTCACCCTTGGCCCGTCACCGATACCGAATGACAAAGAGCAAATTCAGCACCTGCTGGCGCTGGAAGAATTGAGTGCTCAGCCGGATCAGTTATTGACGTACTACTTCTGGGCCGACGATGTGGGACCGGACGGCGGTATCCGCAGAACCTCCGGCGACATGTACTTCGCGGAAATACGCCCCTTCGAGGAAGTATTCCGCGAAAGCCAGTCTTCTCAGAACCAGCAGGAGCAGAACCAGGACCAGCAGAGCCAGCAACAGGGCCGGCAGCAAGGCGAGCAGTTAGCACAATTGCAGAAACAGATAATCAGCGCGACCTGGAATATAAAACGCCAGGCCGACCAGTCGGGCCTCGATGACAGCAAGGAAGATCTTGGTGTCGTTCACCAGTCTCAGGCTGATGTGCTGGAGCAAGCCCGGTCGGCTTCGACACAGGCCGAAGATCCCGCCGCGACCAGGACGCTGCAGGCAGCGGCACAGCACATGGAGACATCGCTGGAGCATCTGGGCGAGGCTGTGGAATCAGTATCGGCGACAGAACTGACGCCGGCACTGGCGGCCGAGCAGTCGGCCTACCAGGAGCTGCTCAAATTGAGGCAGCGCGAGCATCAGGTTGGGCAAAACCAGGGTTCCAGCCGAAGCAGCAGCGCCCGTTCGGCACGCTCGGAGCAGCAATTGCAGCAGTTGGAGCTTACACAAAGGGAGAATCGATACGAGACGGAACGCCTGGCCCAGTCTCAGGAGCAAACGGCCCAGCGTGAGGACCTTCAGGTTCTTAACCGGCTTCGCGATCTGGCACGTCGGCAGGATGAGATGAGCAATAAGCTCAAAGAGGCCCAGGCGGCGCTTCGGCAGGCCGAAACGGAACAGCAAAAACAGGAAATTCAGCGCGAGCTTAAGCGTCTCAGAGAAGAGCAGCTCGAAGCGCTTCGGGATATCGACGAACTGCAGCAGCGAATGGACAGCCCGGAGAATCGCCAGCGTATGGCCGATTCAAGTGAACAGCTCGATCAGAGCCGGTCGAGAATCCGCCAGTCGGCAGAGGAGCTGGAGCAGGGAATGGTCTCAAACGCCGTCACTTCTACCACGCGTGCGCAGCGACAGCTCGAACAGATGCGGGATGAGTTCCGGCGCAGCACTTCGGGGCAGTTTACCGAGCAGATGCGCGATATGCGCGAACGGGCCCAGCAGCTCGACCGGCGTCAGAAGGAAATTGCCGAAGAGATAAAACAGCAGATAGATTCCGACCAGAAGACTCTAACGGATTCCGGCGCGAACCGCGAGTTGGCGGATCAGACGAACCAGCAGAAAGAGACTGTCGAAGAGCTGCTCGAACAGATGAAAGATGTGAGCGGGCAGGCGGAGGCTTCGGAACCACTGCTTTCGCGAAAGCTCTACGATACGCTGCGCAAGACGAGCAGCGATAATGTTGACAGGGCACTTGAGGTGACCAGCGAGCTGCTCAGGCGGAACTTCCTGCCGCAGGCACAGGAGATGGAACAACGGGCCGGAAAGGGAATCGAAGAGCTCAGGAAGGGTGTCGAAGATGCAGCCGGCAGCGTGCTTGGCGACGAAACCGAGTCGCTGCGTCTGGCGCAGCAGCAGCTCGACGAGCTGATCAGACAGGTCAGCGAAGAGACTGCTCGTGCCGGCGGTGGAGCCCAACAGGATGGTGATCCGAATAGGCTGTCGAGCCGGCAGCTTGCCGACGCACAATCCGGAACCGGCCGCGGGCGGCAGGGCGACCCTAACAGTTCGGCGGATATGCAGGAAAATCAGCCACGTGTCGAGGGCGTCCCGCCCTCGAATCGCGGGCAGGATGCCCGCGACACGATGCGGCCCGGCAATAGAACCGGCGGCGCTCAGGCCGACCCGACCGGCGGCGGCGGTAATCAACGCGGGCAGTGGGACCAGTTCGATCCCAACGGCCCGCTCACAGGTCGAGACTTCAGGCAGTGGTCCGACCGCCTGCGCGACGTGGAAGAGATACTCAGCGAGCCGGATCTTCGTAATGATGTCGCGCGGGTTCGGGACCGCGCACGAGCAATACGGGCGGAGTTCACCCGTCACGGCAAAGAGCCGCAATGGAACCTTGTCGAACAGCAAATCACCAACCCGCTTACGGAATTGCGAAATCGCATCGGCGAGGAATTGGCTAAGCTCAAGCCGGACGAGGCGATTGTTCCCATCGATCGTGATCCGGTACCCGGGCGTTTTGCCGAGCTTGTGAAAAGATATTATGAAAATCTGGGAGGCGATGAATGATGCTGCCTGGGTCGATCATTGTCCCGGCCAGCCCATGGGTATGGCTGGCCGTGCCGGTATTAGCCGCGGCCGTTGTGTTACTTCTCTGGTCGTACCGGCGCTCGCCGGAAATAAGTGTGGTTCACAGAATTGCCTTTTTTCTCAGGCTTCTGGGCGTGCTGGTACTGTTACTTTGCCTGACCGAGCCGTTATGGAGCGGCAGGCACGTCAAATCCGGCGCCAATCTCTTTCTGGTGGTTGCCGATAACAGCAGCGGGATGAATGTTCATGATCAGGGAATGACCCAGAGCCGCGGTGAGGTCCTTCAATCAGCATTTCATGCCGACAAGTCCGGCTGGCTTGGCACACTTGCCAACAATTTTCAAATTCGCGAATATGTATTTGATTCGCAGCTACGTCGAACAACGGATTTCTCGGAACTGTTCTTCGACGGCAAAGCCTCGGCAATCGGCGGAACATTGCAAACCATCGCCCAGCGCTACCGCGGCAGGCCGCTGGCCGGCGTGCTTTTAATGACCGACGGTAACGCGACGGATATGGGCGAGCAATTCTATGACCTTTCAGGCGTGCCGCCGGTCTACCCTGTCGTCGTCGGAGCGGACCGGCCGCAGAAAGATATCTCCCTGACGAATGTCTCTGTAAGCCAGACGTCTTTCGAAGATGCCCCGGTAACGATCCAGGCCGACATTGAGGCTTCCGGATACGCCGGCAAGACCGTTACCCTAAATCTTATCGAAAGTTCCGGCAAAGTTGTCGAACAGCAGACACGCAACATCTCAAAGAGCGACGAAAAACATACGTTTCGTTTTCATGTGCGTCCGGACAGGAGCGGCATCCTGTTCTATAATCTTAACGCCGCGGAAGAAATTGCGCAGGATTCATTGCCGGAACAGCCGGAAGCGCCATCTGAAGCGACACTTGCCAACAACAGGCATACGCTGGTTGTGGACCGAGGTAAGGGGCCGTACCGGATTTTGTATGTCACCGGCAGGCCGAACTGGGAATATAAGTTTCTCCGGCGGGCGATTAGTGAAGACGAACAGATTCAACTCGTGGGACTGCTTCGTGTCGCCAGACGAGAGCCGAAGTACGAGTGGCGGGGTCGCACCGGCGAGGTTAACAATCCGCTCTATCGCGGATTCGACAATAAGGACGCCGAGCAGGCAGAGCAGTACGATCAGCCGGTTCTCGTGCGACTTGGAACACGTGACGAGTCAGAGCTTCGAGACGGATTTCCCAAAAAGGCCGAAGATCTGTTCGGCTATCACGCAGTCATCCTGGACGACGTCGAAGCGGGATTTTTCACGCATGACCAGATGGAGCTGATCCGGCGTTTTGTCGCCGAGCGAGGCGGCGGATTCCTGATGCTCGGCGGGGCCGAATCGTTCCGGGAAGGTGAATTCAACCGCACGCCCATAGGGCAAATGCTGCCGGTCTACTTAGACAGGATGCCCCAGACCGAAACAGGTATCGGCACTAAACTCCATTTCCACCTGACTCGTGAAGGCGGGCTGCAGCCCTGGGCGAGATTGCGTGACAACGAGCAGGATGAACAAGAGCGGCTCTCGGCAATGCCTGCATTCCGTGTGCTAAATCGCATCGGGGCGGTCAAGCCCGGCGCCCGGGTAGTCGCGACAGTCGGTAACGATTCCGACGGGCAGTTCCCGGCCCTGGTCGTGCAGAGATATGGCGGTGGGCGCTCGGCGGCGCTGACCATCGGCGATGTGTGGCGATGGGGCATGAAACAGCCCGAAATGCGGGATGATATTAACAAGTTCTGGAGACAGACACTGCGATGGCTGGTCGCGGACGTGCCGGACCGAATCTCATTCCAGGCAGCACAGAAGCGCGACAGGGCAAACCAGCCGGTCGTGTTCGGTGTTCGTGTCCGAAAAAAGGATTTCGAACCTATGGATGATGTTTCGATTGCCATAGAAGTACGTGATCCTAATGGCCAGACTGTGAAGTTGACCGCCGAGCCCGTGCTCAGTGAAACGGGATTATTCGAGGCCGTCTATGTCCCACGGCTTGACGGCAGCTACTTTGCCCGGGCGGTTGTGACCGATGCCGACGGACTGGAGCTTGGCAATGCCGAAAACGGATGGTCTGTCGATCTTGAAGCACGTGAGTTTCAGTCGATCAGAACGAACCGCCCCCTGCTGGAAAAAATCGCTCAACAGACGGGAGGCCGGGTTGTCGAGCTCGACGCGCTGGGCAGTTTCGCTCGCAGCCTGCCCAGCCTGAAAGCTCCGGTCATGGACACATGGATAAGGCCCCTGTGGGATTTGCGAGGGATCTTGCCGGCGGTTTTTCTCTTCGTTCTGATGTGCTTTGTTGGCGAATGGGCGCTGCGCCGATGGAAGGGAATGCCATGAGACTGATAACAAAGCTATTTATCAGCATACTCGTTATCGCTATGGCTGTTGCTTCTGCAAACGGTGCAGCCGGCGAAGAGCCTCAAAAGCCCACTGTTATTGTTGTCGTCGGAGCCGCCGGTTCCCCCGAATACGGAGCGCAATTTGTCAAATGGGCCCGTCTCTGGGAGCAGGCCTGTTCGAATAGCGGCGCGAAATTCGCCGTGATAGGTTTGGACGAAGTTCAGAATCCGGACGATCTTACAACATTGCAGCAAATGTTAGCGGGCGAATCTCAGGAAACCGACGCCGCTTTGTGGCTGGTCCTGATCGGGCACGGAACCTTCGACGGCAGGACGGCCAAATTCAATCTGCGAGGCCCCGACCTGGCGGCGGACGACCTGGCCGAATGGCTCAAGCCGGTTATCAGGCCTCTTGTCGTAATCAACACGGCCTCGTCCAGCGCACCTTTCCTCAGCATTTTGTCGGGGCCGGAACGTGTCATAATCACGGCTACCAAGAGCGGCTATGAACAAAATTACACGCGGTTCGGCGAATATTTAGCCGGCTCGATCGCCGAGCCGAAGGCCGACCTTGATAAAGATGGCCAGACCTCGCTGCTCGAAGCATTTCTGACCGCTTCTCATCGCGTCGATGAATTCTACTTAGCCGCCGGCCGGCTGGTCACCGAGTATGCCCTGCTCGACGACAATGGCGACGGGCTTGGCACGCGTGCCGACTGGTTTCGCGGCGTCCGTCCGGTGCAGAAGGCCGAAGATGGAGCAGCTCTTGACGGCTACCGAGCCCATCAGTTCCATCTTGTCCATAGCGAAGCCGAGAATAAAATGCCGCCCGAACTGCGTATCAAACGCGACCGGCTGGAGCTTGAGGTCATCAATCTGCGGGATTCGAAAGATAAATTCTCCGAAGATGAATATTTTTCCAGGCTCGAAAACATGCTCTATGATATCGCACAAATCTATGAGCAGACCGATCAAACCGAAGGCAGCCCCGAATAGGCTTTTTGCATATCGTTCGAATACGATTTTGATCTATCCGGCGCAAATTAATTCCACGCTGAAAAAAAGCTTGTCAAATGCGGAATCGTGAGGATAATTGTTTTATGAAGTTTGAACGAGTTTTGTGCCGGGGCCTAAAAGTAACACCCGGAACAAGTATAGTCTTTATTCAATAACCGTCCATTAGAGACCAGTCATTAGGAGAAGACCCACGATGAATGATATTGACAACACAAGCACATCGCGTCGCGAATTTTTGAAGGGAACCGGCCGAATCGCCACGGCCTCGGCCTTAGCCGCGGCGATAGCGCCGCGAATTTACGCCGGTCAGAACAACACTATCAAGGTGGCCTTGATAGGTTGCGGCGGCCGGGGTACCGGCGCAGCGTCGGACGCCCTGTCCGTCAAGCAGGGCCCGATCAAGCTCGTCGCCATGGGCGACGTCTTCGGAAATCGCCTTAACAGCAGTTACGAGAATTTGAAGAAAATGCACGCTGACCAGGTGGACGTGCCGGAGGATCGCCGGTTTATTGGCTTCGACGCTTACAAGAATGCGATTGATTGTCTGAGCCCGGGCGATGTCGCTATCTTTGCAACGCCTCCGGGATTCCGCTGGGTGCATTTCACGTACGCCATCAAGAAAGGCATCAATGTCTTTATGGAAAAACCCGTCACCGTGGACGGCCCGACCAGCCGGCGGATGTTCAAGCTGGGCGAAGAGGCCTCGGCGAAGAACCTCAAAGTAGGAGTGGGATTAATGTCCCGTCACAGCCGGGCGCTCCAGGAACTGGCCAAGCGCATACATGACGGGGAAATCGGTGATGTAATTCTACAGCGCGGCTACAGGATGCACGGCCCGGTAGGATCCTTCTCATCACTGCCCAAACCGCCCGGTATCAGCGACCTTCTTTACCAGGTACAGCGATTCCACAGCTTCATCTGGGCCAGCGGCGGCTGCTACAGCGACTTCAATATCCACATCATCGATCACCAGTGCTGGATGAAAAACGCCTGGCCGATCAAGGCCCATTCCCTCGGCGGTCGCCATTATAAGCACAGCCCCGAAGGTGTCGCTTATGTGGACCAGAACTTCGATACTTATTCGACTGAATTTACATACGCCGACGGCACCAAATTCATCATGGATGGACGCTGTATTCCGGGCTGCAAGGAGAATTTCTCCAGCTTCATTCACGGCAGCAAAGGCTCGGCCATCGGCTCGAAGAACAGCGACTGTGGAATGCCTTCCAGCATTTACAAAGGCCAGAATCCAATACGCTCGGACATGATCTGGGAATCCAAAGTCAGCCGGGACGAGCGGAATCCATATCAAAACGAATGGAACGATCTGGTGGAAGCCATCCGCAACGACATGCCTTACAACGAAACCGAGCGAGGCGTCAAGGGCAGCCTCGTAACGAGCCTTGGCCGTATGGCCGCCCACACCGGCCAGGAAATCACCTACGAACAAATCCTCAACAGCGACCACGAAATGGCGCCCGGCCTGGACAAGTTGACGATGGATTCTCCTGCACCGCTGCGGCCGAATTCCGAAGGCAGGTACCCGATTCCCGAGCCAGGTATCGTCAAAGACCGCGAGTACAGAGACTTCGCATAAAAAAGTATAGCAAAGTATAACAATAAACAATTGACCGCAGTTTCCGGTTCCGCCGGGAACTGCGTTTTTTAAAAGCGGACGGCCCATTTTCGGGACTTCAAAGTCTTCCAAAAACAACTTGAACCGGCAGGGGTAAACGGGTAATATGGTTAAACTGCACGGAATAATTCGCGCAAGATTCGGCCGGACAGCATTTATAAGTATATTAAAGCCGATTTCATGGAAGACTTCGCTCTTATAAAACAGGATATAATCTGACAACGAAACATCGTAAAGGAGACAGTATGGCAAATTCAAATGAATTAGGTAAAGATCCAGGCTCAACACGCCGCGAATTCTTGAAGAATACCGGCCGGATAGCGGCCACTTCGGCCCTGGCGGCCGGGTTGGCTCCGCGCATCTATGCAGCGGGGAGCGGCATGATTAAGGTGGCCCTGGTCGGCTGCGGAGGCCGGGGCACCGGTGCAGCTTCGAACGCTCTGTCCATTAAGAACGGCCCGATCAAACTCGTCGCAATAACCGACGTCTTCCAGAACCGCATTGATCGCAGCTACAGGAATCTTGAAAAAGGACATGCGAAACAGTTGGACGTACCTAAGGAGCGCCAATTCCTCGGTTTCGACGGTTACAAAAAAGCGATGGACTGTCTTGACAAAGGCGATGTGGTGATTCTTGCGACTCCACCGGCATTCCGCTGGGTGCATTTCACCTATGCCATTGCCAAAGGCCTCAACGTTTTCATGGAAAAGCCGGTCACGGTTGACGGCCCGACTACTCGGAAAATGCTGAAACTGGCCGAAGAATCCGTCCAAAAGAACCTCAAGGTGGGTGTCGGCCTTATGATCCGCCATTGCAGGGGCCGGCAGGAACTGAAACAGCGAATCGATGACGGCGAGATCGGCAATATCATCGCGATGCGTGCCTACCGGATGGCCGGGCGAGCATCCACCGCCGGGCCGAAGCCTGACGGGATTAGCGAGGTGTTGCACCAGATCCAGCGATTCCATGCCTTCCTGTGGGCCAGCGGCGGCATGTACAGCGACTATTATATTCACCAGATCGATGAGTGTTCATGGATGAGGGGCGCCTGGCCGGTCGAGGCCCAGGCAACCGGCGGCCGGCACACCCGCGGCAATTCTCTGGACCAGAACTTAGATAGCTACTCGATTGAATACACATATCCGGACGGCACCAAGCTCTTTTACTACGGCCGGGCCATGGAAGGCTGTAAAGGTGCGTTCTCCAGCTATGCTCTCGGTACGAAAGGTTCAGCCGTCATCTCGACGAACAGCCATTACCCGGGCAAGGTCCGGACCTACAAAGGCCACAACATGGGTGTAGAAAACCTGATATGGCGATTCCCGCAGCCCGAGCCGAATCCGTACCAGCTCGAGTGGGACGACCTGATCGACGCCATTCGTAAAGACAAGCCTTACAACGAGGTTAAAAGCGGAGCCGAGGCCAGCTTGGTCAACACTATGGGCCGGATGGCTGCTCACACGGGTCAGGTCATCACCTTTGACCAGGCGCTTAACTGCAAGCACGAGTTCGCTCCCGATGTCGATAAGATGACCAATGATTCTCCCGCACCTGTGCTTCTGAATTCCGAGGGTAAGTATCCCGTTCCACAGCCGGGTATCCTCAAGAACCGCGAATACTAAGAATTCGCGCAGTACAATACCAATCAATTAGCCGCTGTTCTCGGCCCAACCGAGGCCAGCGGCTTTTTTTTATGGATTACGATGAGATTTATTAGCAAAGCTGTCGCCTTTTCCCGCCACCCGAGGAGTATTTCCTAAAGTATCATCATTCTCCGAACAAAGCTTGAATATGAAATATCCAGAGTATATAATACGAAGTCGATTTGGTAATGATTAGCAAATAATCGGCAAAGCTATACGAATGAATCAATTAAACAGGATATCAGGAAAAATCTTGATCCTAAATTAGGAAAAACACAGTCTGACAAAGACACATCGAAAAGGAGGTAATATGGCAAGTTTAAGTGAAACAGGCAAAGGCGCCGGCACAACGCGTCGCGACTTCCTTAAGGCTTCAACAGTGGCTGCCTCGGCGGCCGTCTCGGGTACGCTTGGGATAGGCAACAGCCTCTACGCGGCCGGCAGCAATATCATCCGCGTGGGCATGGTCGGCTGCGGAGGACGCTGCACAGGGGCCGCCGTCCAGGCGCTCACCGCGGACTCCGGCGCCCGGCTTGTGGCAATGTGCGATATCTTTATAGACCGCGTCAAAGACAAGCGACGGATTCTAAAGGAACAGAAGGGCGACCAGGTGCAGGTGGACGACGACCACTGCTTTACCGGCTTCGACGGTTACAAGCATGTGATCGAATCGTCGGACGTTGTGCTGATTGCCAACGCGGCCAAGTTCCACCCGCTTCAATCGATGACGGCAATCAAGGCGGGAAAGCACGTCTTCGTGGAAAAACCCCACGGCATCGACCCGGCAGGGCTCAAGCTCGTGCAGAAGGCGGGTGATTTGGCGAAAGAGAAGGGATTGTGCCTGGTCTCCGGCCTGCAGAGCCGCTACCACACCGGGTACGCCGAGACAATCCAGCGTATCCACGACGGGGTAATCGGAGACGTGGTCGCCATCGAGGAAAACTTCCTCCGCGCGCCATACGTCGTCATCCCACGCAAGGAGGGGCTTACGGAACTCGAATGGCAGTGCAGCACGCAATACCATTTCCGCTGGCTCTCCGGCGACGATGTCCCCCAATCGCTGGTGCACAACCTGGACCGTTCCACATGGGTAATGCACAACAAGGCCCCGGTGAAGTGTCACGGTCTGGCCGGCCGCTCTTCGATGACCGATCCGATCTACGGCGATGTTTTCGACCACCATTCTGTAGTGTACGAATATGAAAACGGTGTGCCCATCTACGCTTTCTGCCGAACGACCAACAATTGTCATAACAGCACCTCCAGCATCATACACGGCAGCAAGGGCAGGGCATCCGTTTTGCAGAGCCGGATCTGGGGCGAAACAAACTGGCGGTGGGAAGGCCGATGCGATCCTTATCAAAAGGAGCACGATGTGCTGTTCGCAGCGATTCGCTCCGGCAAACCCGTCAATAACGGCGACTACATGGTCCGCAGCACGATGGTCGGCG
>JBARRE010000138.1:0-17677 GCA_049644065.1 Sedimentisphaerales bacterium
CCTCTGGTCCATCCTGTCGCGAACGAGGGCCAGGCCGCCGGCGAGAACAATACCGAAAAGAAGCGCGATCCCCATGTATCTGGCCTTGGGAGGCTTCGATGGCTTGTCCGCTGGGCGAGCGGTTTCAAGTACGCTGATGTTCAGGCTGCCCGTATCCTCGGTAATATTGATTTCCTTTATGCGGTCGTCAAGAATATCGCAGAGTTTCTTTGTCTGCTCCCATTCTGACTGTACTATCGTATATTCCGCGAGTTGCTTATTTAATTGAAGGGCCTCTTGCCGTTGTGCTTCGAAATAACCGGCAATCTGCTCTTGTTTTTGCTTTGCCGCTTTGTACTGTTGCTCCGCAATGGCAAGTTGTGTCTCGGCAAACTTCCTGTACAGGTATGCAAGCCTGTTTTCAATCTGGGTGACTTTTGTTTGAAGTGCCCCCATAGCTGACCGGTTGGGCGTCGGCAGTTGGCGAAGGTCACTAAGCTGCATCTGTAACTGCTCTGACTCCGTTTCGAGCCGCGACCATTCGTCGGCAGTGGAGATATAGATACCCTTTGCCCTTTCGCTCTCTGCAAACCGCTTGAGCCTGGCAGGGTCGGCCATCATTGATTTGGCGTTTTCGTAAACAGATTTTGCTTCAACCATCTGAAGATCGGCTTGTGTCAGCTCCGCCGATAGAGTATCAAGCCTGTCGAGGATAATGTTGCTGTTGCGGTCATCAAAGGCCACTGCAATGTTCTCACTCTTCAAAGCCATCATCGCCTTGAGCTTCTGTGCCAGTTCCTTGTCCCTACTGCGTTTTTCATCCTGGAGTATTCTTAAGACCTCTCCGTTTGTGCTGCGCTTGCGGGTTGCATGGTATGTTCTATAGGAATCCACGATTGCATTTACCAACTGGGCAGCTTCAACCGGATCCGGCGAATCGGAGGAGATATCGATGATATCGTCTTTTGTACCAACCGAGACAATAAGCCCTTTTTTCTTCAGGTATGCAACTGGATTGTCGATCTTATGAAAAATCTTTAACTGTGCTATATCGGTTCTTTCGAGGGCAGATAAAAGTATTGGTGTCGATTTCAGGAGTTCTGCCTGGGTATAGAGGTAATTCTTTGGCTGTGTCATTACGCCTTCGGCTTCAGTGAGGATCTTTGGCCCGCTCTGCTGGACGTAGATCCTGGATGTGCTGGTGAAAAGAGGCGTCGCAACGGTAATATAAGTCAAACCAATCCCCAAAGCCACAGCAATGGTCAGCAATACAATCTTCCGGCTGCGCCATATGATTTGGACAAGATCTTCCGGTACTATTCCAATTGGTGATCTTCGAGCATTATCATGTTCCGTTGTTCCGCTATTTTCAGCCTGACTTACCATAGTATTGCCCTCTGCTTCTCTTTATCAAACATGTTTTCTTTGATATTAACTCTAACTGTCATCATCGTTTAGTCTCCAGAACGTGCCGACACTGATCCTGAATGCATTGTCAAGAAACAGCGCCGTGCGTGTTCTGGGCGTTTGTTCGACTGCGATTATGTCACCTGGCTTTATTAAAGTGTTTGAAGCGTTAGCCAGCTTCGAAGCATCCATTATCGGGAAAGTCGCACTAACACACTTGCCGTCCCGCTTTAATCGGTAAATGGTCACGTATCGAGGATCGGCAACTTGATTCAGCCCGCCGGCAAATCCCATTGCCTGCATAAGTGTATACTGAACATCAGGTGAATACGGAAAGTTACCTGGTCTCGTGACTAATCCCATAACCGTAAAGAGTGGCGGTTGCAGCCGTTCGACTATAACACTATCGCCGTCCTGTAGTGCGATATCAGCGAAAGGTATATTAAATCCCTTAACAGGTAAAACAAGGGATTCGGATTTTCGAGGTCTGCTTGTCTCTGTGATTCTTTGGATTCTTAGACTTCTGTTCGGGACAGATATTTGGGTAGTATCTTGGCCAAATACCTCTTCCGCTTTCGCGCTCAACTGCAAATTGTGCGTATGAGATTCCAGATTCGAGTTTGTCTTTGTGCCAGCAGCAGTATTCTTAAGGTTGGATTTAGGATGGCCGTATCTGACAGGTTCTGCCGGCGAGAAGAGTTCTCCCTCGGCGTGAGCAGTTGAAACCAGCGGCTCATTCCATGCTAACCTGTCCACCAAAAGTGGTCTTTGGCTATTGTTTGCAATGTCTGCCTGCTCACTTAGCAGTCTTTTACCGCCTTGCCTTGTAGCCAATGCACCAATCGCACTTGACGAATATGCCTGCCGAAAAAACGGCGGTATCTCGTTTTCGTTATAGACAACTTGATCTGAAGCAGTTTTCACCGATAACATCTTGTTTAGACCGGTCGAGCGTTCAAATGATTGTATAGCCGTTTTAGTTGCAGTTTCTTCATTATTGAGCATGGCCTGGTCGCTGTGAATTATCCGTATAAGAGCGGCCCCTTCATCAATTATGCCGCCTGCTTCCATAAGAAGCGCGACAAGAGACATCTGGTCGCTGCGCAGCGGATAAATGCCCGGCGTCTGAACGGCACCGGTAATAGATACTTTTGCCGTTCTATAATCCAGTACGCGTGCGAATACTGAGGGACGAGTCACGACATGCTTGGGGTAGTATGCATCAATAATATCCGATTCGATCTGAGACAGAGTCCTTCCTGCGGCTTCGATATCGCCGACAATCGGTAGCTTGATATTCCCACTTGCGCTGACCCTTGATATGTATGGCGTGACTGTATTAGTGCTGACAAAGTCCTTGGCCGTGATGAATCGAACTACGGCAGGCATGGTCAGTTCCAGAGCATCACCCGCCACAGCACGGTAAGGTCCCCCGCCAATTTTGGCTCTAACCATACGATTCGTATCTATGGAGGGAGGGACGGGGCCGGCATTTTCGAACTTAATCAACTGTTGTGCGGTAGGCAGATGTACATTATCGCCGCATCCGGCCAAACATACCAAGAGTAATACCGTAAGAATCAGAATGAGAAGTGTCCGAATCTTACTTGCGCGCTCAACAAATGATTTGTATCTTGACAGGTTCACTTTAATACCTCCTCATGATTATGTGCAGAGTTCCGCTATTCTTGCAGGTCGCTACACTTGTAGCTTGTTAAACAATCAAGGCTCCCTCCCCATGAATAGAACAACGATCAAATCAAGCCTATTGTTTGCCTGTGCTTGAACCGAGATATCCGCACGGTCTCTTATTGAAAATTATTGTTATAACTATACAAACACCACTCCAAATCCAACTCCACACGTGCACATCCGTTTGTACAAGATGGAACTTAACCACACTAATATATAACAGTTCACACCACTAACATGACCTTCGAAATTCCAGGGGGCCTAACCTGTTTTGGCCTTGCCGTCATTTATCCATTTTTCCGTTTTTTCGCCAAAGGGGAATTTTGCGACAGAGTTTGCGGTATATTCCACAATCACCAGTCCGCAGACAATCCAAGTAGCTATTGACATGCGCTCCGTCGTCCTTTCTCCTTAGGCTGCTACCTGCAAGCCTATTACCCCCCCCTCTCTTTTACTTCCTTGTCCGGCTAAACTCGTATGCTGTTAATAGAATACATTGTTGCCACAATCATAGAGATATATTCCGTCCAGAAGGCTATTACTACTATCGCCCTATAATATCTCTTCTTAAGAGTCTATAACAGCACAAATAATAACATTACTGATTATGACAACTGCAAGCCCAAGAATCAATAGCTTGACAACCAGCTTTTCCTTTTTTTCCTGCTTTGCCCATTTTCGCATCAAAAACGGCGAATCTTTGAAAAAAAACAGATAAGCGTTTCTCACAGAAACAATGTGAAATAACAGAACAATCATGAGTCGTAACGCGCCACCGGTAAGGGTGGCTTGACGGTTGTGGGCCGTCTCGATTTTATTCAGATGCAAAATTCCACCCCTGTGCAGCCAATATTCTTCTTGCCTGGTGACAGTCTTTTGAGATTTGTTTCGAAAGGTCTTCGGAATTTTTGAATTTGTGCTGGTTGCGGATGCGCTGAACGAAATCCATGGCCATATACTGACCAACCAAATCGTCAACATTTTCAATGAGCAAATGTGCTTCTATCAGCAGTGGAAAATCGTCGCCGTATGTCCTTGCCTGGCCGATACTGTAAACAGCAGGAATTTTTTCTTTGGACTTAAGGGCATCGTCCATGACTTCACCGATTTTAACAAAACCGGTATAGACCCCCTCGGCGGGAATGACCTGCCTGGGCTTTTTCATATTCAAGGTGGGGAAGCCCAGTTTTATTCCGACTCCACGGCCGGATATGATCCTCTCGGCGATTCGATAAGGCCGGCCTAATGCAATAGCGGCATCGGCAACGTGACCGCCTTCCAGCATATAGCGAATCATCGTACTCGAAACCCTGACAGTTTGGCCTGTCGAAAGCTTGACCTTCTTCGGAGCAACTACGGATATTTCAAAGTTTTTTTCTGCAGCCAGGTTTATAAGTGTATCAATGTTGCCGGCCCGCCCGGTACCGAAATTGAAATCGTTGCCCTCGACAACAACGCCCGGCTTAATATTATCAACGAGGAACCGGCCGGCAAAAGCTTCGGGCGAAAGATTCAATAGCGTGCGGTTGGTTCTTAACACAATCGCTTTATCTACACCGCACTTGGCCAGCAGATATTTTTTAATGTCAAGGGGACTCAGTACTCCGGGCGCCATTTCCGGATGAAGGACAGCGACCGGATGAGGCTCAAAAGTCATTGCTATCAATTCCGCATCATTTTTTTCGGCAGCTTGTCGGGCGACGGCCAAAATCTCCTGATGACCGACGTGGACACCATCGAAATTCCCGATGGACAGCACACAGCCCTTCGGGATATGTTGAAACTGAGATATTGTCTGGATAATTTTCATTTAGTACCGCCCGCTCATTCGTAAGTCACTGTTTGTCTGTGCTGGAAGCCCGAACCAAAGCACCATAAATAGCGTCGCGATGTGCAATATCTTTCATAAATTCCGGATGCCACTGTACGAATAAGCCGAAGCCGCCGTCGACTCGCTCCAGCGCCTCGATGACACCATCATCGGCGTGAGCGATAACCTTCAGTTTTTTGCCGAGCTTATCGACCGCCTGATGGTGACTTGAATAGACCATCGCCTCTTCGTTGTCAAGAAAATTCGCCAAAGAACTGTTCGGCTCGATCCGCACACGATGATACTTTCGGCGATGGGCCACCTCTGTTCCCACTTGTGAAGGAATGTCCTGGATAAGCGTACCGCCTGAGACAACGTTGGTGAACTGCATACCCAGACAAACTCCGAGTATGGGCTTGCCGCTGGATAACCATGCCGGGATAAGCTGACTTTCAAAATTATAGCGCTGTTTGGGCATTATTTTGACGGTTTCGTGTGGCTGCTGACCGTAAGCATCAGGTGGAATATCATCGCCGCCGACGAGAACCAAACCGTCCAGCTCCTCGACATATCGCAGCAAAATCTCTTCACTCGTAATGGTCGGCAGTATTACCGGCACGCCGCCGTTCTCGGCTACGGCTTTCACATAAGCGAAGCCGGTCACAGTTGAAACCGAGCCGTTGTCCTCGTCTACATGGTAAACGCTTGTAATGCCGATAAGAGGCCGAGATGACCTGTTATTGCCCTGGCAGCCACAACATACCGAAATAAGCACTAAAGACAGCAAAAGAAGAATTGTTTTCACTGTCAGCCGTTTTATGAATACAAAGTTCTTCTGCATGAAAATGCCTCCAATTTTCTGAAACTTTTGAATAATATGCTTAATTTAATCATATAAAACAGAATCTGCAATGCTTTTTGGCCTGCAATAAAAGCAACCGAACAGGTTTCTTTTTGTTAGGATGGATTTGGAGCTCGAAGATAAGCAAAAATAAAAAAAATATTTGCAACTTAGTTGCATATTTGGTATATTGGTTTAATAAACGTTAGCTAAATCTGAATCATTATGTGGATGCTGCATTTGGAGTAGAAAACGAAGATGAACCATAGACTCACAAGAATCTTGACAGAATTGAAAAATCACGCCCCGTTTACGCTTTTCGGGGCCGCTACCGGGCTGGTTTGTATGTTCTTGTTCAAGAACGTCGGGCCGGACATCAATCACCGGCTCTTCCAGGTATTCCATCCGGGCCACGTGGTTCTCTCGGCCATCGTAACTGCCTCGCTATACAAGCTTTATGAAGGCAAGGCAGGATTTGTGAAGATCCTTCTCGTGGGCTATATCGGCTCCATCGGGGTTGCCACGTTGAGCGATTGTGTCCTTCCCTTTTTCGGCGAGAGCATTTTGGGAGTGGCTATTCCCGTGCACGCGGATCTGCATGAGCATGACGAGGAGCCAGGCCACAGCCATGAGGTGGAACAGGATACTCACAGCCATGACGAGCAAGTCCACTACGAGAATGGCTCGGAGTCCGAATTGAGCCAGAAAATGCCCGGTATCCGGGCGCGACTGCATTTGGGCTTTATCGAGGACTGGTATCTGGTCAATCCCGCCGCATTGCTGGGAATTATCATCGCATATTTCCTACCGCGGACCAGATTCCCGCACGCCGGCCATGTTCTTATCAGCACGTGGGCCTCCTCGTTTCACGTTCTAATGAATACGCATCGGGAACTGACAACCGTCATGTTTGTTGGCGTCTTTGTGGTTCTATTCATTGCCGTCTGGCTGCCCTGCTGTATTAGCGATATTGTTTTTCCGCTGTTATTCGTTAATTCGGAGGGCGATTTGTCACATACCCACCACCACAAAAGGGTAGCAGAGCCGTGGCATTAAAAACGGCACGGGAGCAAGAATGACAAAGTCAAATTTGGAAATAAAAGCACGCGAAATACTGAAGGCTGCTAAGCTTTACTGCACCGCCGGAAGAGTGGCCATACTAACAGTGCTTATGAAGGCGGGCAAACCTCTCAGCCAGGACCAGATTGCTCGACGATCTGGAAAAGAACGCTTCGACAAGGTCACAATCTATCGAACCCTCGAAAGCCTGCTGGGCGTCGGGCTTGTGCATAAGGTTTTTATTGACAAACGAGCGGGGCATTTTGAATTGTCCCACAACTGCACCGAGAGCCAGTGCCATCCGCATTTTACCTGTACGAGCTGCGGCGACACGACTTGCCTGATGGAAATATCTCTGCCGATGGCAAAAAGCCCGCACAAAGGCTTTATCATCCGCCGCCAGCAGGTCCGGCTCGAAGGCCTTTGCCCGGCATGCGCTTGAAACAGTGCCGGAGTATTTTTGGAGTATTATAATTTGGCTCGCTTAGATCGAAAAGCTGTTCTTATATGCATAACCGTTTGTTTCGTGGCTATGGTGACAGGAGTATCGATGCAACTGCACTTGCTGAGCCATGAACATTCGCGAGAGCATGATTTTGATGATTGTTCGATTTGCCGGCAGTTACTCGTAACGCACGGAAAATTTGCTCCGGAGCCGAAGTTATGTCTTCCCGATACAGACCGGAATAGAGACAGTTTTGAATTCGTACCGGAATTCTATATAACCGCATTTCACTGCAAGTCTTTCAATGCCCGCCCTCCCCCATCTTCTCTTTAGCATTTGATTTGTTGTGTGTCTACAGGTTTTTGCTTCGGGCGGTGTTCCTTGCGTAGACCCACATTCAGCTAAACAAATCGAAAATAGGCGTTATAGATAAGTTTCATCTTCTTTCGTGGAGGTGATAATGTCTGAATTATTGATAGAGCAAAAAGTATCGAAGAGCGTTGTCCGGCGAGTTTCCCAGCGTTCCGGATCGGGCAGAAACCTGCAGTTGGGTAATAATGGATTTACCTTGATAGAGCTTCTGGTGGTCATAGCGATTATTGCTATGCTGATGGGTATTCTTTTGCCGTCACTGAACAGGACTCGCCGACAGGCTAAGAAAATTGCCTGCATCAGCAACATGCGCCAGATGGGTGTTGCATTGCAGGTTTATATGATTGACAGTGAAAATCGCCTGCCGCCAAGTTCCTGCTATCTCTCTGATCCCAATCAGTACTGGCTGAAAATCCTGACCATGTACACCGGCGAAAAACTACTGTTCCGTTGTCCTTCTGATAAGGCGAAAAGTTTCGTTGAATGGGATTTGCCCCTTGATGAGCAGCCGGACGATTCGCGATGGTCGAGTTTTGCTTTGAACGGCCTTCTGGATCCTCGCTGTTCATACAATCGAGGCAGATATAACAACGTAATCAATATAAGGCGGCCGATGTACTGCATATATGTGAGCGAGTCACCTTCGTCCTGGACGAAGTATGACCACGTCCATCCCGAAACGTGGGGTTCGCTCGACCAGGCCAAAGGCCAGATCGCATGGGACTGCCACAACGGGACATCTAATTATTTATTCGTCGATGGGCACGCTGAGAATCTGAAGATCGAGCAGACCTGGAACTGGCCCGGGCAGTGTTATTGGTATCCCGGTTACGCGCCGGGCTGGCCGCCGGAATAATGGATTAATACCAATTTTGATTATGATTTGCACTTTAGTCATTTCGACCGTAGGGCCACAAAGTGGCCCGAAGTGGATAAATCTATTAAAAAGATTTCTCGACTCCGCTTCGCTGCGCTCGAAATGACACGAACAAACGCATTGATTATGCACAATTGGTATAACATTCGTACTTCCGGCACGAAATAAGAAAGGAGCATGGTTTGATGAGAGCTTTTAACGTGAATTTAAGCGTTGTATTTATTCTGATAATTTTGGCAAATGCCCTGGCGCACTGCCCTCTCGATCATCTGCTGATCGGCTGTAATTCCGATGGCGTTGCCGGCACGGATGACGACATGAAATTGTTCGTTGACTGCACAATGAAGTACCGGCACAGCGACCCCAACCACAGCGGCGAAGCCACCTGGCTGAACTGGTACTATCCCTTATATTATAACGAAAGGTATGACCGCTATCAGATTGATGAGCCGGGCTTCGAGTTAATTGAAGATAACGACCCGAACCGCCAGCTAAAGGCAGCGTCTGATGTTGATCACAGAATAATCATCAGGTGTCTTTCCATCGCACCGGGCTTTGCCGTCTGGAACAGCTCTATCGGTGTCATCTTTGACGAGCCCGGCGATACATTCAATTACAGCGATTCATGGGACCCGCATTTACACCTCCAGTACCGGGCTGCGGCTCCTGCCGGCGGCAGGGATTTGCTCTGGGTCACATACCAGATATATGACGAAATCGCCGGTGTCGATCAGTACGAAGTATCCGAGCCGTTCACGATTGTTTTCGCCGGAGAGCCTTTAGCCGGGGATTTGGCCGTCGATGGAACGGTGGATATAAAGGACCTTGTGGAGTTCAGCTATTACTGGCTCGGCGAAGGAGGATGCAGGGCCAATGACTATTACGAAAGAGCCGATGCAAACAGAGATGGAAAGGTTGACTTTTGTGATTTTGCCCTTATGGCCTCTAATTGGGGAAATTCGCAAGCCGGAGTGGGTGGTAGTCTCAAAATTGAGAATTACGAGTAAGAGTTTAATGTAAAACGGACGGAAATACCGATAAGAAATTCGGAATGGGTAACCGAATAAAACTATTTGTACTTGCTGCCTCGGCAGCTATAGTTATCGTAGGCTGCCAAAAAATTGCTGATGGCCCCGTAATCGAGGATAAAGTGCCTCTAAGTGAGCAGAACATCAGCATTAACGAGCTTGCCGCGGCTTTGGGACTGCGCGTCAGCGAGTCGAAGCCGACGCACGTAACTTTGAAGAACTCGTCCAATACAGTAATGATTTTTACGCTGTACGGAGGAAAGCTTTATGTCAATACAAGGCCAATCGGTGAAGTCGGCCGGGTCGATAGGATAGGCGGGCAAATCTACGTTTCGAAGTCACTCATCCATCTGATACGCTCGGCGATGCGAGCTTATACTCCCCCGTCCCGGCCTGTGCCTCGAAGCATGACTGGGACTGTTGTAATTGACGCCGGACATGGCGGCAAAGATCCCGGCGCGACCAGCATTCTCGGTTTTTACGAAAAAGGCATCAATCTGTCTGTTGCCAACAAGGTCGCCCGGCTGCTCGAACAAAGAGGGCTCAGAGTCAAAATGACAAGGACGGATGACTACTTCGTCGAGCTTGAAGATCGTGCTGCAATAGCCAACAATCTCAATGCGGATTTGTTTGTGAGCATCCATTCGGACTCCTTCCCAAAAAGCTCAAGGCGCGGTTTCACGGTTTACATAGCACGTTCGGCGTCGTCATCTTCACGCCGGGCTGCAAGTTCCATAGCCCGTTCGATGTCCGGCACGGGTCTGAACAGCTTTGGAGTTCAAACCGCCGGTTACCACGTCCTGACCGGCACTCGCGGCCCCGCCGTCCTTGTCGAAATGGGCTACCTCTCGAACCGCCGCGAAGCCGCCCTGCTTCGAAGCAGTTCTTTCCAGAACCGCCTCGCACAAGCAGTCGCCGACGGTATAAGCGATTATTTCAACTAACCTCTATCTGCCTGCCATCTTCCCGGCAATACCTTCAAAAGGCAACAAAGGGATAAATCTCCCAAAAAAAATTCGTGAGAAGTGAGTTTTTCTGTCATTTTTCGGTTATACATAGATGAAAAGCCATATATGTAAGTCAAGGGCGAATTTATTCAATGACAAATTATACGGATGAAGAACTGATGAATTCTGTGGGGAATCAGGATATTTCTGCTTTCGAGGAGCTATTCGGACGGTACGAGCGGCGTGTTTTTGGCTTCTTCTATCACATGGCGCCGAATATCGAAGAGGCCAGAGATTGCACGCAGGAGGCATTTTTGAGGCTTTGGAAAGGCCGAGCAAGATACACCCCTACAGGGAAGTTCTCGACATACATCTTTCAGATCGCCATGAATCATTTCCTGCACGAGAACCAGAAGCGAAAATCCCGGATTACTTTGAGACACATCGACAGGGAGAATACGCCGGGATGCTTGCAAGAACAGACTCCGTCGGAAAACGGCTATCACAGGGCGGTTGCTGATGAGATCGGATTGGCGATTGGCGAGGCTGTCGCCAGTCTTCCGGAGATACATCGGTTAGTGTATGTCTTGAGCGAAGAACAACAGCTCTCTTATAAAGAAATTGCGAATGTTCTCGACTGTCCTGTGGGGACGGTCAGTTCCAGGAAAGTCGAGGCAATCAGAAAATTACGGAAGCTGCTGGAGCCGTTGAGAGATGAGGTTCTCGGCAAAGATCGACAGGTGGATAAAAGTGAGGTTGGATAATGATTTCATGTGAGCAGTGCCAGAAAAAATTGGTGGCTATTTTAGATAATGAAGGCTGTGACGGCGACGAGGAATTGACAAATGCCCATTTGAGAGATTGCCCGGCGTGCCAGGCGTTTCGCGAGGATATGGTCAGGATCAGAAAGCGGTTCATCTCCGCCGCTGTGCCCTATTCGTCAAAGGCGGCGGGAAAGCAGCTTATGCAAGTCGTCCGGGCCGATTCTCTGCGGCGGGAGAATCGGCTTGACGATAATCGATCAAAACGCCGGCCGCTATTGCTCCGGTTGCCCCGAGCGGCGTGGATCACCGGATTGGCAGGCCTTCTGCTTCTTGTCGTATCCTGGCTGGCTTGTTATACGCTGGGCAAACAGGTTTCGGACCTGAGAAGCCGGTTAGAGACCTCTCGGCGGGAGTTGGCTGCTGTCCGGCAAGACATGGCGGTAGCTCAGGCGGCAAGGCAACTCGAAGAGGACCGTGAGAAAGAACAAAAAGCGATTTCCGCCCTTTATTTCCGGATGCGGGAATTAGAAGAACGTTTTGACCGGTATTCTTCGCCGAGAACGACGTTTCTGCCGGCGCAGCAGAACCGTAGTTCTGACAGATCGGGTGATATGTAAACAGATGTTCTTTTTGAGAACCGAAAGAAAGAGGTGACAAGATGAATGCGAAAAAGGTATTGATCATACTTTCGATGCTTGGGTTGTTTTCCGGCTCTATTGCAGCAGAAGAAGCGTACCATGTCGTCAAAATCTGGCCTGAAGCTCCTCAAGGATGGCACTTCTATCAGCCGTTCGGCGTTGCCGTAGACGGGTCAGGTAATGTCTACGTCGGCGACAGAGGCAACTTCCGCGTCAAGAAATTTGACTCCGAAGGCAGGTTCATAACCCAATGGGGAAGCCCCGGCCAGGGGGACGGGCAGTTCAATACGATATACGACGTAAAGGTGGGTAGCTCAGGGATCGTCTACGTCTTGGACATAGATGACCCTGCGGACAATCACAGTCGGATCCAGAAGTTCACTCCGTACGGGCAATTTGTTGGGACTTTGGAGAGAAGAACGCCGGATGTCGAGACGAGCATGTTGGCAGTTGCCCTGGCGGTGGATGACAAAGGTAACGTCTTCGTTCTCGCTGTTGATTTTATTAAGAAAGAGAATCGCATCCGCCGTGCCGCGATTGAAAAGTATTCCCCGGACGGGGAATTCATCGCGCAATGGGGGACGGACGCTGGTAGCGGGGATGGGCAGTTGCAGTTGCCCGCTGCGATAGCTATTGACGCGAAAGGCAACGTTTATGTCGCCGACAACGGCAACCACCGTGTTCAGAAGTTCGACTCTAATGGAAACTTCATTACAAAATGGGGAGCCCAGGGTGATGGCGATGGGCTCTTCGTTAGACCTTGCGGCATAGCCGTCGACGAAGAAGGAGACGTCTACACCCTCCACATATCTGGGATTCAGAAGTTTACGCCGGAGGGAAAATTCCTTGCCAGGTGGAAGACAAAGGATCCGAAACCTTCAAAAATCGCTGTGGACTCTCAGTCGAATGTCTATGTGGTCTGTATGAGGTCACACACCGTACTAAAATTCGACAATGCCGGCAAAGCTATATCGGAGTGGGGAAACGCCGGAAGCGAAGACGGTCGATTAAAATCGCCCGGGAGTATCGCATTAGATTCGTCAGGCAACGCATTTGTTGCTGATGTAGGGAATAACCGTATCCAGAGGTTTGAATCCGAGGGTAATTTCCTGTCCAACTGGGGGGGAGAGGCGATCTGGATTGGAGCTGTAGGTTTGGTGACAGATGCATCAGGCAACCTCTATGTAGCCTGTTTTGGCTCTAACGAAGTGCAAAAGTACAATACTGATGGAAAACTCATTTCCCGGTGGGGAAGCAAAGGAAGCGGCGACGGTCAGTTCAATTTCCCATCGGCTATAGCTGTTGGTCCCTTGGGCAACGTATATGTGGCAGATGTCGATAACAATCGCATTCAGAAGTTTTCCAGTGATGGAACGTTCCTTATGAAATGGGGAACCGATGGTCCAGAGGATGGCCAGTTCAACGGCCCATTCTTCATCGCCGTAGATGGTTCGGGCAACGTGTGGGTCGGTGACCAGCTCAGTGGCGGAACGCATCGGATACAGAAATTCGATTCTGACGGCAAGTTCCTGACCAAGTGGACAAAGAGGAGGATAACAACGCCTCTCCGTAATAACCTTTATGCGCCTATGGCTGTCGATTCTTCTGGGAACAGTCATTATCCGCTTGAGGGTCGAATCAAGAAATACGATGCCAATGGCGACTTGATCAATGGCTATGGTCAAGAGGAGTTCATAGAAGGCGAGTTTGGGGCAGCCAGAGGTATGTGTATTGATGAGGCAGGATATCTCTATCTTACCGGGTCTGCGGATCCGTGCGGTGTCCATATCAGCACTGGTTCTATCCGGAAATTTGACGGCGATGGCAAATTGGTCAATGCGTGGATCGGGGAGAACACGGAGGGAAAAGAGAGCCTTCCAAACGGCCCGATCACCGTGGATGGAACAGGAAACATATATGTCTCGCATTTGCTCGGTACATCGATATGGAAGATGTCGTCTGACGGAAAGCCTGTGTCAAAATTCCAGATAGAGCCTCCATCAACCAAGGGCCGCTTTAATTACCTACGGGGTGTGGCGGTCGATAACTCCGGTAAGGTATATGCCGTGGAGAGCGTCGATGTCGATTGGGGTTATGGTATCCCTTCGATTAAGAAATTCAACTCGAACGGAGAATTCAACACGATGTGGGGAGTGCCGGAGGAGGCAGAAGGAAAATTCAAATACCCCGGTTTCATCGCAGTGGACGGTTCGGGCAACGCGTACGTTACCGACTATAGCAGTCACTGCATTCACAAACTCGACGCCCAGGGCAAGTACATAAAAAGCTGGGGCAGCAAAGGCACAGGTGACGGCCAGTTCGATACCCCCGAAGGCATTGCCGTGGACAAATCGGGATATGTTTTGGTTTGCGACCGGCAGAACAGCCGGATTCAGAAATTCGACTCTAACGGCAGATTTCTTGCCAAATGGGGAAAAGAAGGCAGTGGCGAAGGCGAGTTTCACTTTCCCGCCGCCGTGGCAATAGGCAAAGAAGGCAATGTTTTTGTGGCCGACAGCGACAACCACCGCGTTCAGAAGTTTACAGCCGAAGGAAAGTTTCTGACCGAGTGGGGGGAATTTGGAGAAGCACCGGGCCAGTTCAATGTGCCCTTAGGCATCGCCGTGGATGGTTCAGGCAACGTTTTCGTCAGCGACAGCCACAACCACCGAATCCAGAAGTTCGCTCCGGTTCGATCACACTGAGAATACCTCGCATTGAATTGTGGGCACGGTGTCTTCGTGTCTCATCTTAAGCCGTGTTCATCCGCGTTAATCAGCGGCCCTTGCCATTTACTATTTACGATTTATTATCGACTACTCATAACACGCAATACGCAATACTCACTACGCAATACGAACAAAGCATGCCCTGAGCCCGGTCGTAGGGAATGCCGTCTCATGGAGATTTTTTGAGAATTTGCTTGATTTTTTGATAAAATTTAGTATAATACATAACATATTCGTATTTCGTATGTAGTATGTGGTATGTCGTGATTAGAATGGAGAAGACATTATTATTTATGATTTATTAATTACTATTGCTTATTTCTCCCTGTCCCATAGGGATGTGGCATCTGTACTCTCTGTGGCTCAAACAACAGTGTTAATCGGTGTCTAACAGAAAGCGATTTGAAAAAACAAAGAAGTAAAAAGGCAAAAATGAGAGTAAATCCGGAGTTTCTCCGTGGCTATTTGAAAAAACAAAGCCAATATGCCGGGCTTTGGCCGGAAACTCTAAGCACTAAGCTCTAAATCCTAAGCAAGATGGAAAAGCACCATTTGAAAAAACAAAGCCAATGTTAAATTGGGCAAAGTAATGTTAAGTCAGTAATGGCAAAGATTTATAGAGATTTTGGTGATTTTGGGCGGTTTTGGGTAGCGAAAAACAAAGCCAATCAAAGCCAATCTTGGTTAGCCCCCAGACCTGCTCTGGGGGTTGAAAAAAACTTGCCCTGAGCGAAGCCGAACGGGGCAAGCTTTGAGGAATTGCATTGGACTGGAAGACAGGTTTGAGGTTAGAATGGTCAGTATGAAAGCATATCCGTTAACATTTGAGCCGATTTATAAGCATCGAATCTGGGGGGGGCAGAAGCTGCGGGAGGTTTTCGGCAAGGAATTGCCGCCTGGCGAGAAGATTGGTGAGAGCTGGGAACTGGCCGATCTGCCGGAGGATAAATCCGTTATTGCCAACGGCGAATTGGCCGGCCGGACTCTTCACTCGGCTATTGAGCAATATCCGAAAGAAATAACCGGGGATGAGAATTTTCCGTTACCTTTTCCGCTACTGATAAAAATATTGGATGCCGAGGATGTTCTGAGCGTGCAGGTTCATCCCGATCCGGATACGTGCCGTCGGATGGGTGAAGGTGAGCCGAAGACCGAATGCTGGTACATCATCGCCGCCGAGCCGGGGGCGGTTATTTATAAAGGACTTAAAAAAGGCATCAAGAAGGAGCAATTTGCCGAGGCGATAGAAAAAGGAACCGTTGCCGAGACGCTGGTCAAGGTGCCGGTCGAGCAGGGCCAGTGTCACTTTTTGCCGGCGGGAACCGCCCATGCGATTGGCCCGGGCCTGCTGATAGCCGAAATTCAAACGCCGTCGGATACGACGTACCGGGTCTTCGACTGGAACCGTCTGGACGATGCCGGCAGGGCCAGAGAGCTGCACATCGAGCAGGCGTTGGAGAGCATTCATTTCGATCAATCCAGCGACGAGCTATTGATGACGACGATGGGCCTGCTGGTGGATTGCGAGTACTTTACAATCGACAAGGGTCACCAGGGCGAAAACTGCGAGCTGCTGCTGGCGTCCGGGAAAATGAAAACGCTGGTTATGTTGTCCGGCCGCGGTGCGATTCTCGGAACCGAAGGAGGTGTTGTAGAATTCAGTGCCGGCGATTGTTTGCTCATCCCGGCTGTCTACAAAGGAGCGATGCGATTCGCCGCCGACACAGAATACCTGACAGTGACCCTGTAATTGACTATTGCTATCCGCCCAGCCAGACTTCGCTATCGTAGCGGAGCATAATCAAGCCGTCCTTGAAGCCGTCCGGGCGTATGTTCGGTTTTCCACCGGCCAGCTCCTGCAATATCCATTTCGGGAAGTTCGCTCCGGCCTTGATTGACATCGGCGCGCCGCCCCCGAATCGGGGATTGATTTCGATGTATTTGATCCTGCCGTCATCGGTCAGGAATAGTTGGAGCGTTATAACGCCCGGGCCGGCTCCGAGTTTCTCGACCAACGTGACCGCTTCACTCATGATGCGGGCGTTTTTTGCCACCTGTCCCTTGCTCACCTCGCCGGCCCTGACCTCGATACGTTTTCTCGGAACGACACAGCGGACTTTCATGTCGAAATCGACATAGACATCACATGTGTATTCCGTGCCTTTGACCAGTTCCTGGCAAATGGCGTTCGGGATCCTTTTCGCGTAGAACAGCAACTCCTTACGATTGTTGACAACGGCATTTCCTCTGCCGGCATAGCCGTCCCAGGGCTTCAGAAAACATGGCCATTCGATTTTCTTTTTCGACAGTGCCGAGCGAATGCTCATTGTCAGGGCGGTATCGAAGCCGTTCCCGACTAAAAACCGATACGTTTTCCTCTTGTCCTGACAGATGTCGATTACTTCCGGATCCGAGACAAGGACACGGCAGCCCAGTGCGGCGAATTTCGGCTTGTTCTGCGCCAGACGTTTGAGGTCCAGATCAACCGTCGGAACGAGCAGTTTTACACTGTTGGATTTGACGATGGACAGAACTTGTTTGATATAGCCTGTGTGCGTAGTGGGTTTTACGCCGAAGCGTTGATCGCACAGTTGCAGAGCGGGACTTAGCTCGGTGGTATCAGTACCGAGGAACGAAGCATTTATCTTCTGTTGTTTCGCCGCCCGGCGGAAGCTTTCGAGCAATGAGACGCGTCTGCCGATACACGTAAACAGAACGCTCAGGTTATTTTCGGTTTTCGATTTTCGATTTTTCAACTTCTGAATTCCAGATCTTTAATATGAATAATCAGATTTTTGATTGAAAACGGGCAATAGTCAATATTTAATTCTCAATTTCCAATTCTTTTGACATTTTGTTCTTATAGCTCTAAAATAAAGGTTTTGGTTTGAATGACAGGTAAGATTTATGGGCCAATGGAAAGATAAAGTTAAAAACAGGGAAGTGGTCGTCGGCGTTTTGGGGCTTGGCTACGTAGGACTGCCTTTGGCCAGAGAGTTCGCCTCGGCGGGCCTGAAGGTCGTCGGCTTCGATATCGATGAGAAGAAAGTCCGGATTCTCAACTCCGGGCGCAGCATTATCAAGCACGT
>JBARRE010000139.1:0-21859 GCA_049644065.1 Sedimentisphaerales bacterium
GTATTATTTTGAATCTTGAATGCTCCAACAGGTTCACAGTAAGCACCGCTGAATGTGCGAGTCAGGCTAAAGCTGAGTGATTCAAGAGTCTTGAGGTATTTTTTGTAATTGAAATCTCGATTAAGCACGGCCCCGTAATGCTCGCCGGATGTTATCAAGATCGTCGGTTTGCCTCGCCACAGAAAATAATGCGGATTGTCAGGATGCAGTCGAATCGGTTTGCTATCTTGCCCCGCTTGAGCGGTGACAGAGTACATAGCAGTACTAACCAAAACCAACAGCACACTATACATGACAACCGCCGGCGTTTTATTCATCTGTCCAGACATATTATTCTCTCCGTTGAAAATCCGTATTCTATGTTTCCCGAATCTGCATCTATGGGCCGGGCTAATGGCAAGCCGTAATATCCGAAGTACAGAAAATCAGATTATTATAATCCATAGATTGGTTTTAGCTGCTCTTCAGTTGGCAGTTGCTCGTAGCGTTCGCCTTTCGGACCGATGTAGATGCTGCCCTCTTTCTTGAGCTCTACCGGCGTGATCGAGCCGTTGCTATTGCGGATTTCAACAACGACTTCTTCCACACATTCATCTTTGTCCTTATGTTCTTTCTCTTTGTGGTGCCTGTCACTTTGCTTAAGGAGTTCTCCTACACCGAAAATAGCAGCCCCTACGGCAGCGCCTTCGCCCGTCTCATCCGACTGATAGCCTACTATGCCACCAATTAGAGCGCCCCATAATGTCGATTCGTAAATGGGGCTGAGTTTCAAGCCATTATCGCAGTCACTTTGATTTTCACTACAGCAGCCACAAAGGCCCGGCACCAATGACACAACAAGAAGAATCACTACTGATGTTTTATGGAGTTTCGTTTTCATTTGTTTCTCCTGAACTTAACAACCGGTTAATTCGTTTATCCGAATCTTGATTCGAACCGTTTATTGCTCAAGTATCACCGTGTAAATACATATGTACACAAACTCGCGGCAGAAGCTTAAGTAATTATACGCATCTGAACGATGCTATCAATAAAGATTGAAAAAAAATGCGGATTTCGGAAACTATGAACGTGTCCAGCCAGGGCAGTAAGATGATGCCATAAAAAATTTGCGGCAACAGAGATTTTAGTATTTGACTTTGAGCTCTTAATAAGTGTCCGTTGCCGATCTCTTGGGCAATATTGGGAGTATTCTTCGCGAAATCTGGCAAATATGGTATCATTTACAGTTGTTTCACAAGAACCGGCAATTGCTTGTAAACACTTATAAATAAAGTGCTCCGAGTTTTTTTAGTAGGACAGGGGAAAAAGAAGTATGAATTTTGGAAGGGCACTCTGGCGGAATGGCGGCAAGCTGCGTGGTATGATATTTTTCCTGCTGTTTTACCTTTTCCTGAGCGTGTATGTTGATCTGCGACTGTTGTATTATGTAACGGGAGCAACGACGGGTATATCGGGATTTCCGTGTGAATGGTCGTATTTATTTGAGACATTATCGCTGCCGGGCGGTTTGGTCAGATATGTATCGGTATTCCTGACGCAGTTTTTCATGTTCCAGTGGATCGGGCCTGTAGTTGTTGTATTGCAGGCATGGGCAATAGCGTTATGTATCGACAGGATAGTCGAGAAATGCGATGGAAAGTGGTTTGGATGGGTGAGATATGTGCCGGGAATCGTGATCCTGTTCTTCTACACGAGCTATGTGTATCATTTTGAGACGACGATGGCGATGCTGGTTGTGCTCGGATTATTCAATTTGTATATAACGGTTCGTAGCGAGAAATGGCGGACATCACTGGTATGGTTTGTCGTGTTGATGGTCATCGCGTATTACTTTACGGCGGCGGGCAGTTTACTGTTTGTGGTGATGTGCGGAATATACGAGCTTGCAGTTAAGAAGAAGGGAATTGCGGGAGTTGGATGTTTGTTGTTCGGAGCGGCGGTTCCCCTGTTGATAGGGGTTTATGGATTTGGAGTGAGTCATATCGAGGCATACAGCGAGTTGATGCCGTGGTCGTGGCGGATAACAAAATATGATCTTTTGAACAGGATGATCCCATGGTTATATGGGATGTATGGATGTGTCCCGGCATGCTTGTTGTTGATGGGATTTTTGAAGAAAAGTGAACGTGCAAAGAGAAGCAGTAAGAGCAAGAGTAAGAAGGACAAGAAAAAGTCCGGGCAGAAGATGTGGCGCGCCGGAAGTGATAGAGGTGGCGGTATTATTAAGTGGGTCGCGTGTACGGCAGTTTTGCTGGGCGTTGCAGGTGGTGGGGCATACTATTTTGCGAATGACCAATTGAAAACACTGTATCAGATAGAATATTGCCGGGGAGAGGGTAATTGGGAGAAGGTACTGGAATTAGCGGATAAGCAGCCGGGACAGTTACTGTCGATGCAGGCGAGGAACCAGGCTTTGTATCACCTTGGCAGGTTTGCCGATGAGATGTTTAATTACCTGCAGCATCCGGATGGGTTGATGCTTTCGCACGCTGCGTTTACCAAGTCCTACTGGCATAAGTATGACCTCTATATCGATCTTGGATTGGTTGGGCAGGCGGACGAGGTATTGACCGAGAGTATGGTCTCGTTCGGGGATAATCCTTTTATCCTGAAGAAGCTTGCCTTGGTGAATTTGATTTCCGGCAAGAATCAGACGGCGAGAGTGTACCTGGGGGCATTGCACAAGCGGTTGTTCTTTGGCGAGTGGGCGGAGGAATACCTGGCGAAGCTTGAGAGTGATCCGGAACTGAGAGGTGATAATGAAATACAGAGGTTGCGGTCGTTGATACCGAAGGAGGAAGATGGAAGATTTCTGGCGATCCCGGAAATGCAGTTGATGGCGCAGATCGAGAATGGCAGGAAGAACAAAATGGCGTTCGAGTACCTTTTGGCTTTATATATGCTGCGTGGAGAGATATGGAATGTTGCGGAAGTTGCCGGCAGGATCCAAGAGTATGATTATGAGAAGATACCTGTAGCGTTTGAAGAAGCGATACTGCTGAATAATAAGCATAATGAGAAAAAGATATCGTTGAACAAGTTGAAAATAAGACCTGAAACGAAGCGGCGGTTCGATGAGTTTATGGCCGCGACGATACGATATCGAACTAAAAATGCGGCACAAAGTGAACTGGCACGCAAATTCAATAATACATACATGTATTATTACTTTTATGGCATTCCGGAATAACGATGAGTAAGAATTATATATATACGATACCGTTGGTAATTGTTGTGGCGATAGGGGCAGGTGTCGGTATGTTCTTCGAACGTGATATCAGCGAGGAGATTGTTGATTTTATGCAGGTTGATCGCAAGGCGCGGATATACCCGGATTACAGTTCGATTGTGATACCGGCGAATATTTCAGCGATGAATTTTGCCGTGCGTGAGGATGGTGAGCTTTATTGCGTGAGAATCAGCAGTGGTAAGGGTGGCGAGATCGAGGTATTCAGCAAGACAGGTAATATTCTAATCGGCGAAGTGCAATGGAGCAGTATGCTTAAACAGAATAAGGGCGAAAAGCTTCAGATTGATGTATTTTGCAAGGGTAAGGACGGGAACTGGCTGCGGTATGATGCGATTCGTAATACGATCGCGAGCGATGAGATAGATGGGTACTTAGTGTACCGAAAGATTCATCCGGGGTACAGGAAATGGCGTGATGTCGGGATATATCAGCGTGAGCTTGGCAGTTATGCGGAATCTGTTGTGCTGGATAATAGTTATTTCAAGGGTGGGTGTGTGAACTGTCACGCGTTCTGTAATAATAAGACGGATAAGATGTTGATCGGGCTGCGGAGCGGGAAATATGGCAGTAGTGAGCTGATCGTAAACGATGGCAAGGTGAATAAGATCGGGACGAAGTTCGGATATACGTCGTGGCACCCGAGCGGGAAGATTGTGGTCTATTCGTTAAATAAGGTTTATCAACTGTTCCATCATGCGAGGAAGGATGAGTACCGTGACGTTATCGATATTGATTCTGCGCTGGTGTATTATGATGTTGAGAGCGCCAAGGTGAAGCGATGTGAGCACTTGTCGAAGAAGGACAGACTCGAGACATACCCGGCGTGGTCGAGTGACGGGAAGTATTTATATTACTGCAGCGCGCCTAAAAAGTGGGCAACGAGTGAGATGGAAGAGATAACGAAGGAGATGGTCGAGGGATTAAAGTATGACCTGATGCGAATAAGTTATGACCTGAAGCGGGATAAGTGGGGAGAGCCGGAAGTGGTTGTTTCTGCGGAGCAAAGCGGTAAGAGTTCGCTGGAGCCGCGAGTGAGTCCTGATGGGCGATGGCTGTTATTCTGTATGTGTGATTACAGTTGTTTCCCGGTATATCAACCGGGCAGCGATCTTTATATGATTGATCTTGAAAGCGAGCGGGCGGATGGGAAATTCGTTTACAGCAAGCTCGATGTGAACAGTGATGTGAGTGAGTCGTGGCATAGCTTCTCGAGTAATAGCAGGTGGATAGCGTTCAGCAGTAAGAGGATGCACGGCGTGTTTACGCGGACGTATTTCAGTTATATCGATGCGAATGGAGCTGCGAGTAAGCCGTTTGTGCTGCCGCAGAAGGATCCCGGTTATTACGAAAGTTGTTTGCGGACGTTCAGTGTGCCGGAACTCGTAATTGAGCCTGTTCGGACGACGAAGGAGACGCTTGGGAAGGTTGCTCGCGGTAAGATTGATAAGGTCGTATATGTGCCAATCACTTCGGCGACGATCAAGAATCAGCAGTGGCAGGAGCGGGAATAAACAGAATCAGTGACTAAAAATCTAGCAAAAAACTACAAAAACTGGATGGTTGCCGATTTAGTGTATTGAAGTTCTTTTTCTTCTGTTTCTATACGTCTTTGACATCCCTATTCTCCGTCAACCACATAAATTGGTAAACGTCCCTAATATTCCCTAATATTCCTAATTAAATTCTTAACTGCGTGTTATTCTTATGGAGTTCCTCCTGCTGATTTTCTCAAGAGCGGTAAATGCTGCGTCTTTCACTTTCCCTTCAAAGTACTCGCCCTCATCCCCCAGTGCCTGCTTTAGCGGTTCGATGGACTTCTCGCTGCCTATACTTCCAAGCGCTTCTGCTGCTCTGCCTCGCACAGAACTGTCTTTATCAGTCGTCAGGGCGCCGACGAGCGTTTCGATGGACTTCTCGCTGCCTATACTTCCAAGCGCAGTAGCTGCGCCCCCTCGCATATTACCATCTTTATCAGTCGTTAGGACTCCGACTAGTGGTTCGATGGCCTTCTCGCTGACTATGCTTCCAAGAGCGATCGCTGACCGCCATCGCACTTCACTATCTTTATCATTAATGAGGGTGCCGACCAGTGGTTCGATGGCCTTCTTGCTGCCTATACGTCCGAGCGCAGTTGCTGCGCCCCCTCGCAAATCACCATCTTTAGCAGTCGTGAGAGTGACGACTAGTGGTTCGATGGCCTTCTCGTCGCCTATGCTTCCAAGCGCACACGCTACTCTACGCTTAACTTCGCTGTCTACGTCGGTAGCCATTGCATCCAATAGGGCCTCAGCAGCCTGAAAGCCACCAACACGAGCAAGCGCAGACGCTGCCCGCGCACGAACTTCACTATCATTATCCGTCATCATCGCATGAATTAACGGCTCAATCACCATATCACTCGCTAAAGTACCTAGCGCAGACGCTGCCCACCCACGAACGTAAGCATCTTTATCATTTGCCAGTGCTTGCATCAATGGCTCCATCGCTATCACGCCCTCTATGCTCGCGAGCGCACAGACTGCCCACGCTCGAGCCTGACAGTTGTCATTCTTAGATAGGATTTCGCGCAATTTTATAGAAGCCTTCTCATCACATATGAGTCCAAGAGCACATGACGCCCTCCCTCGTACAGAATCGTCTTCGTCAGTGGTCAGCGCTCCTATGAGGGAATCGGTTGCCTTCTTGCTACCAATGATCCCGAGCGCATATGCTGCACATTTTCTCACAATGTAGTTTGTGTCATTTGCAAGCGCTTGTGTTAAGTCTTCGACAGCCTTTTCATCTCCAATACGAGCAAGTGCACATGCTGCCCGATGTCGAACTTCAATGCTACTATCAGTAGCTAGTACTCCAAGTAGAAAATCAATCGACCTGTCACTTGCGATACGTCCCAACGCAGAGACCACTCTACCCCGTACTTCGCTATCTTGATCTTTGGTTATCGCTTTGAGTAATGGCTCAACGGCTTTTTCGCATCCTATCATCCCAAGCGCAGAGGCTGCCCTACCACGAACACTAACATCCTCATCCATCGCCATTGTATCTATCAATTGCTCGACCGCCTTCTCACTTCCGATGAGTCCAAGTGCGGTTGCCGAGATACGACGAAAATTAATGGGCCTGCCCTTTTGGTCTCTCAAATAACTTATCAATCGCTCGACAACCTCATCCGGCTTGAACAAGCTAAGAATATCGATGGCTCTTTTACTGACAACCCAGAACTCCGAGCTTCGGTAAAGTGACCACAATCCGTTCGAAACTTGCCTGCGCAACAAAACGTCTGTAAATTCTGCATCAGCCACGCACTTGCCAGACAGCAACAGATTGCTGCAAAACATATCCTCTGGCACTTTTTCACCGATTGTCTTTATAAGGGCCGAAGCATCTTTGCTTATCCCCGCGTAAAGAAGGATCGGTTCTTCCCACCAGGGCTCATCCAAATGCTGGATGATTGTCGATAGTCCGTCATGGCTCTCTTTTAGCTCTAACGCAGTAAAATACTCTTGGAAGGACAAATGCAGAAAGTCATAGCTGTCCATAGAAATCTGCCTCAGCAGGTAGCTACGCTGCCATATCTCCTCCAGAAATGGTTTGGCGTCATTTTCTTTCAGCCTGATGCGAGGAAAATGCTTAAGCATTTCATTGGTCAGTTCCTCCTGTTTCATCACCCTCTTATTGTTGCTGTGCGCATAGTATGCGAGCTTGCGCAAAACAATCTCCTTTTTATCCGATGCGTATTTGTTCTTTATCCTCTTCTGTACATCCCATTTGTTCAGCAGTACCTCCACACACCGCTTATACAAATCCGCCCTTCGTTGCGGTAGTTCTCTGTCCTCCTCATAAATGATGGCAATTATAGCAATCATCAGCGGATTTCTCGCAAGCGTCTTGATTCGCTCGTTTTGCTTGATTGCCTCGAACATCAAATTTGCCTTCTCTGGCTCACTCGAACCGAACCAGTTCTCGACGAACTTCTCTATCTGCCGATCGTCAAACTCAACTAATTCAAATTTCGAAAATCCCTTCAATTCATCATGGTACCCAGCAACTCTCGATGTAACCACTACCTGCGCCTTGGGATATTTCCTGGCAAATCTCTGAATTTGTCCAGCAATATTTCCCTGGCTTTCTTTTGTTGCCAGCTCGTCGAAGCCATCCAGTAAAAGCCTGCATCTTCCCTCTTTCAAGTCCTTCTCTACAAAGTCTTTTGCTTTCGGGAATTCGTACTTATCAAATACTTGGTCTATGTAGGCCCGAAGCTCATTCCCACTGTCAATGAGTTGTCTGAGCGTGATCGGAACGGGAACACACGCTCTCTTTTGACTCTCAAGGTTTTCTCGACACGTCTTCAGCGCCAAATACTTAAGCAGCGTTGTCTTACCTGACCCCGGCACCCCTACAATCACTAATCTGTCGAAATCTTCAGCCGCTCTATCGGCTGTGATAACCTTCTCAAAATCCAGCGCACTAATCGCATCACCCTGTTCCTCGCTGTCAAGCAAGTTCTCTTCAAAGGCTATAGATTCATAGTCTTCTTCGTCAGCCATCTCTCGTGGTAAGACTTCTTCGGTCACCTTCAGCGAAACGTAAATTCTCTCCAAAGATATAGGTTCTTTCTGCCCGATCACCGATACGTCACTAATGTCTTCAAAATCTTGACGCATCGCCCTGAAGTATTTGTCAAAGTATTCGTATTCGTCCCAGAAGGCTGAAGGCATATTCTTTTCAAGCAGGCCAACAAGTTGATTGCCGTCTATACAAGTCACCAATCTATCTAAGTTTACCCCTCTAAGAGACGCTCTAAAAGACCGATTGGCAGCTTCTGAGAATTCGTTTGAAGTTAAAACAACAAATTTATTTAAATCCTTTTTCTTCCCATCGCTAAGATCCGTAAACGGCTCACCAAAAGCCTCTGTCGTTTGACGCAATATGTCAGAAATGTTTTTCGCGGTAATCTTCGTCTTTTTTACCTGAATCCCCGTGTATACCCTGTTCCCGTATTCGTCATTTTTGTAATAGACTATGTCCTTGCCAAATTCGAGTGTTGTATGAGTATAACGCACGCTTTTGCATCCCATTCCGTCCGACTCAAATAGCGGAATCAGGAAGTTCTTTGTAAGATCCGCCTCACTTAGTTTCCGCAGCATTTGGAGTTTTTCTTTTTTGTCCATAATCTCGCCTAAATCACCAAAAAGGAAAGGTTTACATTCTCCACGTCAACCAATTCATTTTACCTTATAAATTCGCCAAAGAAAAGACAAAATGCACAGAAACAAAATACAGGATACAGAATTTGAGAATCCACTCAAAAATCTGGGTTTATCAGCGTTTATCTGCGGTTATTGACTGTTTTATGGTGTTAATTAGGTAAAGTAAGAGCAAAGCTTCGACCAAAAGCGATGGTAGTTGAAGGTAAAAATAAAAAAAGTCGAAATTTTTTTTATTCTTTTCTCAACAAGCACTTATGACAAATATGTGGCCTACATTTTTGTAGATTTTCGCATCAAACGCGCAGATACGTTCAATAGTAGAGGGAAGATTAGATCCCTCCACTCGGCTGAACCTCGGTCGGGACGACCTGTGGTCGTTTTTGTAGATTTTCGCATCAAACGCGCATATCGGGCCAATAGTAGAGGCGCTACTTTTCTGCCTCCGGCCGAGTAGGCAAGTAAAAAGGCAAAAAAAGAATACATAAGACAGGATGACTGGATGACAGGGATATATAGAATTAAATAAGAAAAAATTATGTCATAAACAGAAAAATCTATGTTAATCGGGTTAATCCTGTCTAAACAAGAAGCCTATTTGAAAAAACAAAGCCAATTTGCGAAGGGAAAAATGCCAAAATAATGCAAAAAGCAGGTGAAAAAGAGTAGAAAACGACGAAAATTTGAGCTTAAGTTGAAAAAACAAAGCCAAAGCCGGCCTTCGGCCGGAAATCCGAAGCCCAAGTAAATGATTATTGATTAATGATTATTGATAAATGATAGAAGTAAGACAATTTCGAGCATCTGCGTGAATCTGCGTTTATCTGCGGTTAATGAAAATGATTATTGTCTTTATTCGTGTTCACCCCATGAGATAGGTAAAACCGTTATCTCACGGGGTAAATTCGTGGTTAATTTGAACTAAAAATGCAAAAAAAAGCCAAAAAAGAGAGCAAATCCGGTGGTTTTTCGTGCTTAAGTTGAAAAAACAAAGCCAATTTAATCGTTCAGAGTTCTGAGTGCTGCGGTCTGCGAAAAGCTATTTGAAAAAACAAAGCCAATTTGGTGTTTCGTATTTCGTATGTGGTATATCGTATGTCGTGCTTTGAAAAAACAAAGCCAATTTGTTGGCGGACTGAATCGGCGCAAAGTCTTATTTGAAAGGAAATTATGGCAATAAACCGGCCTGCAGGGCGGCGAAAAAACAAAGCCAATTTATTAGCGTTCAGCGTTCCGCGTTCAGGGTTCAGCGGTTAAAGTAAAAATGAACTATTTGAAAAAACAAAGCCAATTTATTGGCGTTCAGTGTTCTATAATCGAGATTTGCTTTGATTTTTCAGTAGGCTTTTCTACTACAACCTGCTTTTGATGGCGTCGAGCTGGTCTTTTGTAACTTCCACGCCTAAATCCTGGGCAGTTTTAATGTGTTCCCAGGCCAGATCATACTTCTTCAACTGATAAAATCCGAAGGCAAGCCCGTAATGCGCATCGCCAATTCCCGGATCAATCTCCACCGCCTTGAGATACGCATCCACTGCCTGCACGTAATTCTCATTGTTGGAATACGCTGCCCCGAGGTTATAATAGACCATAGGTTCATTAGGCTCTAATAGAACAGCTTTTTTATACTGTGTAATGGCCACACTATACTTATCCTGCCCGAAATACGCATTGCCCAAATTGACCAGGGCGGAAAGCATATCGGGTTTAATAGCAAGAATCAGATTGTATTGCAAAATTTCATCCTCAACCATTCCCATCTTGCTGTAACAAATTGCAAGGCCGTAATGAGCATCGAGAAAATCATGTTTAATTTTCAATGCCTTCTTGTATTGAGTTTTTGCCTGCTCGTAATCATCCATCTGGCTATAAATATCACCTAATTGGCTATAACAACCGGCGTCTTCCACCCCCAGAACAATCGCTTTCTTCAATTCCGCTACTGCCCGGCCATACCTTTCCTGTTTGCTGTATACGAGGGCAAGATTCTTGTATCCATCTACAAAGTTGGGATCCAACCTGATCGATTGCGTATATTCAGAAACCGCATAGCCTAATGAGCCTCGCTGGGTGTACGCATTCCCAAGATTGTTGTGCGTTTTGGCATCATTTGGGTTGATATCCAGGGCAGCACGGTATTCGTTGATCGCCTGTGCTACCTGCCCTTTTTTCAGGTAAATGTTGGCCAGATTTGCACGGGATTCGGACAATGTCGGATTTATCTCGACAGCGCGTTCAAACGCCAGCAACGCAGACTCCATATCATCGACATCGCTGTAGCTGTTCCCAAGATTGTTGAAGAAACAGCCTAACGTCTGAATCTTACTCAGATTCTTCAAATAAATGCTCCGACCGTTAAGTCTGGGCACCTTGAACTTTTTTATATAGTGCTCATCGGAAGCATTTCCACCTTTGCTTGTGGTTTCAATATTGAATCGCACACGCCCGTCATCGTATCTGACAAAAAAATGCCCGGGCACAACAACACCGTACAAAGGAAGGCCAAGTCGTTCTCCAATTGCAAGATAAAGAACGGACATACTCAGGCAATATCCTTGTTTCTTATCCATGACGGTGTGCAAAAAAAGGCTATTTGGATCGCTTGCCTCCGATATCGAACTAAAGCCCAGCTCATCAAATAAATAATCGTTTATTACTTTCACAGCCATGGCCTTGGGTTTGTTTTGTTCGAGTCTGCTTCGAATTTCCAAAGCCATTTTATCCAATTCTGACAGATATCTTCGGCCGTTCACCATTTCACTCCAGTACTCCGAGATAATCAAAGTAGCGGTTGCCAAATCAACCTCATCTCCTCTAAGCCGAATGACCTGTTCAATAGACCTTGCGTACAGACCCGCCTTGCCTTCATTAGCGAGGGGTGTGTGCCGCTGCGCAAGCAGGGCCGACGAAAGAATCAAAATACAAATTGTTGCCGAAAAAATCTTTTTCATAGTTTATATAATATTATATACTTTAAGGCCGTTTTGTTCAATGTTATTCTTTGATGATGGGAGAAATATGATGGGTACCAAATACAATACTTCCGCAGACACCGTGTTTTATCGTACACCTTCTATGAAGTCTAACAAGTGGCGTAATACACTTTTTATGACTTCGCTCCTTCTTGGTGTCCTCATCATCGGAGCATGTGATGAGGCCGACCCTGAGGATGTGACAAGTGAACCAAAAATAGAGTCGGCTGCGCCGCCGGCCGAAATGAGTCTCTTCGACGGTAAAACACTCGGAAACTGGAAAATTACCGATTTCGGGGGGCAGGGTAAGGTTTATGTCAAGGAAGGCAGCATTTACCTCGAACAAGGCAACGATATGACCGGCATAACCTGGGCCGGCCCGCTGGTCCGTATGAACTACGAAATCACGCTGGAAGCCATGCGGGTCTCCGGTAGCGATTTTTTCTGCGGCTTCACTTTTCCCGTCAATGAAAATTACTGCTCGCTGGTTCTTGGCGGCTGGGGCGGCTCGCTCTGCGGACTGTCCAATATCGACTACTATGATGCCGCCAACAACGAGACCACCAGGTTTGCTTCTTTCGAGAACGGCAAGTGGTACCACGTCCGCCTGCGCGTCACACCCAACCGGATCCAGGCGTGGCTCCAGGAGGAAGGAGAAGAGCCGCTCGTCGATATGGATATAACCGGCCGAAAGATCGATACCCGAGCCGAAATGGATTTGTGCCAGCCGATGGGCGTGGCGACCTGGCAAACAGCCGGAGCGGTTCGCAACATTAATCTGCGAAAGCTAACCGAATAATCGTCGCTCTCGCTATTCAACTGCCGCTTCGTCGCTGATTGGCACTCCCGCCCCCTGGCGTTTGAACAGGTCTATCCGCATCCAGCGATTGCTCTTGAATCGCCACCGATTTGCCAGTCCAACCGTTATGATGCTGAGAGTTGCCCCGGTCCATGGCCCCAACGCGCCAAGTCCGGGGAATAGCTTAATAATACATAAGCTGCCGGCTCCCAGCACGACAATAGCGCCAAAGGCCGAGACCGCTGCAAGCCAGAGCGTGTCGCCGGCCCCACGCAGCGAGCCGTTATAGATTAGTGTGGCGGCATCAAAGACCTGGTAAATTGCCGCCAGAACGAAAATCCTGATGCCAATGGCTATGACCGTATCGTCTGAAGACCAAAACGCCATGATTCCGTTTCTGAAGACCAGAAGGCAAAGACCGATCAGTCCCATGTAAACCAGTCCTATTCTCAAACATACGCTGGTCTGCTTGATTGCAACATCTTTCTTTCCCTCTCCGATCGCCTTTCCAACCGCGGCGGTCAAAGCAGTCGCAAGGCCCACTACAGGCATAACCGAGACATTCACACATGAAAGAACGGCGCTTGTAGCCGCCAGGGCGTCTTTGCCGAATTGGCCGACCATCGCGAACAAAATCACTCCCCAGAGCGCAATATTCACCATCAGGCCGATTCCCGCGGGAAAGCCTACCTTAAGCAGGTCTTTCATCTTGGCAAAATCTATATTCAAACTATGCCTGCTCCTAAAGCTCGTATTAATGTCGCCGATCAAAAAGACCGCCATTCGAATAGCGGAACCCGCGGCTATCCCGACGAATGTGCCCCAGCCGGCTCCGGCAATTCCCATTGCAGGAAAGCCGAACTTGCCGAAAATCAATACGTAGTTGGCGGCGACGTTCACTATCTGCCCGGCTATCGCCGAGTACATCATAACAATCGGCCGATGCACCCCCATGAAAAACTGGCTGCTCGCCCAGACAAAAACGGCCAGAACCTGGACGTAGAGCATAATCCGCAGGTATATAACCTCCATAGCGGCAACCGCCGGCTCGTGGCCGAGCATTTTGAATATCGCCGGAGCTGCCGGCCACATAATCGCCACAACAACAACCGAATACGCCAAACCCATATATATCGCCTGCCAGCAGTAATTCGAGCAGGCCTTTTTATCACCTCTGCCGAGGCTCTGACTGACAAACGTATTAACGCTGGTCATCACCCCGATTGCGAATGCGGCCGGCAAAAAAGCAACATACCCCGCCGGAAGAATCGCCGCAAGCTCTTCGGTTCCAAGCTGTGAAACCATGAACCTGTCAACGAACTGCATGATAGTAAAGGAGATATGCGCAACGACCATCGGGGCCGCCAGCTTCAGCATATATTTAAGTGAGGTCTCGTCTTTGGGCAAAGTTTGCGAAAGTAAAGTCGATTTGTCAGTCATTAACGAAGACCCTGTTCGTTCAGATTCAGCTTCTTCAGCAGCGTATCGGCGGACATTCCCGAAATCCTCACGTGTTTGACCGGGCTGGTTTCACCGGAAATGATACTCACGGCGTTCTTTTTTACGCCGAGTTTTTTGGATAAGAACTTAATCAGGCATTGATTAGCTTTGCCTTTTTCCGGCGCCGCAGAGACCTTTACCTTCAGCATCTCATCGAGCAGTCCCCAAATCCGAGTCGGCCCGCTGCTGCCCGGCACAATTTTTGCGACAAAAACCGAACCTTCATTATGTTCTTCAATCTTCAGATTGCCCATACTCATGTTTAGCCCCCAGGCCCGTCCTGGGGGATTTTCTCAAGAAATAAAAAACACGCACAATCACACATGTCGATTACTCAATTTTCTCCCGCAGGTTCGTTCCGATCGCCAACTGCACATACTTTTCAATCTGCTCGGCAAGCTCACCCAACGAGGCAAGCTGGAAATCTTCGTAATGCCCGGGTATCAAATCGCCATCCAGCGTCCTTTTGAAAATTCTAACGCGTATAATAGAAGGCAATCCCTCGGACTTCGTAAAATCGCTGTCTTTATGCTCGGTCAATTCCACTCGCCAGTCCTCACTGATGAACACAAGGCACTTGCCGGTAAAAACCGCCATCGGAAAATAATCACGCAATAACTTGAGCGTTTCCATCATTCACCTGTTTATTACAATTTCTTATGAACAAAATAATCGCAAAATCTATATAGTGTTCTCATATTAACAAAGAGATCAAGAAATGCACAATTTTATTTGCTCGGCCATGGTATTAAATCAGCCGTCTTTATTTATTCAGATCGAGCCAGGCGTCCATTGTGCGCTTGAGGTTTTCGTAGGCGTCGCCGCCTATGCCATAGCCCTGAAATCCTATCGGGCCTGTGTAACCTGAATCTGATAGTGTTTTCAGGAAGCCCCGCATGTCGAATGTGCCGCGGTCCAGCGTTTGAATCAGGGTTTTCCAGTCTTTACCGCCGCTGTCGGCGCCGTTTATTGTGACCACGAACAAATGAGGCATCGCCGATTTTATCAGCGACTTCATGTTCTTCTCGTCATCGACCATGAGCCAGTGACACAGGTTGAAAGTCACGCCGACGTTTTTGCGGCCCACTTTCTTCGCCACGCGCACTGCGTCTTCCACGCGTTCGACCCAGAACCCGGTGTGAGGATAGAGCGCCACTCGCACGTTGGCTTCAGCGGCAATATCGGCGACCTCTCTGAGAATTTCCACCGCCCGCTCGTCACCGGCCGGCGACGAAGGTTTGTGCTGCTTGCTAAGAACGAACAGCCACAGCATCCCATTGCGGCCTTTTAATACCTCGATTGTCTCTTTCAATTCCGGGCCGTATTTCTGCTGATCGGGATCGATGTTAACGCCGAGATAGACCGTAAAAAGTCTCAGGCCGTTCTTATCCAGCTCTTCGGCCATTTCGCCCAGTTCTTTGCCCGCCGTGCACCCGATTCCGGGATAGCCCAATTCCTTGACCATCTCGACTTGCTCTTTTGCGGTTTGGTGTGCGGCGTCTTTCGTTGCCGTATCCATCGCGAAGAAGGGGACAGGTCCGGCCGGCTCTATTCTGATATTACGATACGCCACAGGCCCGTGGTCACCCTGAAGCATGAGCGGCCCAGCCGGTTTTTCATCGTTATATGCTCCGGCACGAGTCGGCCCGGTAAGCTCCACGTCCTCGTGAATAACTATGCCATTGTGAACCACTTTTTCGAATCGCGCGTCTGCGACTTTTCGTCCGGCATCGTCGAAACGCGGTGCCCGGAAGGTAACATCGAACGTCTGCCACTGTCCCGGGGCCTTTGACGCGTTGACTCGCGGCGAATAACCTTCATATCCCTTGGGATCCCTGTTTTCATCCCACCGCTGGTAAATACCGCCGCACTCGATACCGGGGTATTCATCCTTCTCGACACCGTAACTGTCATAGACCTGAATCTCGTACCGGCCCATAAAATACACGCCGGAGTTGGAGCCTTTCGAAACCATAAACTCGATATGCGCTTTGACATCGCCGAACTCGGCCTTGCTGAAAAGATGAGACGTCCGGCCCGTCGGCCCGTTCATAATCGTCCCCGTCCCCGGCTTGCTGCTCAGCAGCTTTTCATCCTGAGGATTAGTGAACGTATCGGCAACAATCTGCCACTGTCCCGTATCACCCCGCCAGGCTGAAAAATCGTTTCCTGTCAAGCTAACTTGTTCCGCTGCTCCAATTGTCGCTAATAACAAACACACAATTCCGGCAGACAGCGGAAACATGCTATTCATTTTACTCCAAACGTTCATGACTCGTCCTTTTTCAAATAATAAATAGAAAATAGTAAATAATAAATGTCAAAGCCTCCACGGGCTGCGCATCGTGCGTGACAGCATACGGTTGGCCTGCTCATCGTTGACGAATTTCTCGTTGTCCGGGTCCCATTTGAGCTTTCGCCCCAGCAGCATCGAGATATTGCCGATGTGCGCGACGGTAAAGCACCTTTGCCCAATCTCCGGCGGGAAATAGCATTCTTTACGCGACTTGACGCAGTCGAGAAAATTCCGCTGCTCGCCGCCCCGACAGGTATAAAGGTGAATCTCGTTCGGGCCAATCACCGAATCTAAGATGGATTTCGGCTCGGCTTGCAGCGGCGCCCTCCAGCCTCGGTTGCCGATCCAGCCCTCGGAGCCTTCGAATCGCAGGCTGGGTGTTCCCGATGTCACGATCAATTTCACGCCGTCGGTGTATTTGTATTCGATGTGAAATTCTTTAGCTGTGTTATAAAGCCCATCCCGCCAGAACTCGCCTTTCCCATCGACCTCGACCGGCCCGGTATGCTCGCTGTCGTTGCCCCACTGGGCGCCGTCGAGCAGATGCGCGCCCCAGTCGGTCAGCATGCCGCCCGAATAATCCTGAATCCATCGGAAGTTCCAGTGACAGCGGCCTTTCGTATAGGGTGCCCACGGCGCGGGGCCCACCCACATGTCATAATCGAAACCATCCGGCACCGGCATCGGAGTCGGATCGCCCGCCGTGTCCGGCCCGCTCGGCAGTTCGACGCGGATCGTGTGAACCTTGCCGATCCGGCCGTTGCGGACCAGCTCACACATCCGGTGATACACATCCACCGATCTATCCTCGGTAGACCATTGAAAGACCCGGCCGTAACGCTGCATCGTCTCGCACAGCACCCGGCCCTCTTCGATAGTCAGCGTCGGTTTTTCGCACTCGACGTCTTTGCCCGCTTTAGCCGCGGCGATGGAAATCGGCACGTGCCAATGGTCCGGCGTCGAAATCATCACCGCATCTATATCGTCCCGAGTCAGGACCTCCCTGAAATCTTTGTAGGCAGCACAATCGGTATTGCCGTATTTGGCATTGACCGTATCACGACCACGCTTCAGATTAACCGGATCCACGTCACAGACGGCTACGGCCTGGGCATCCGACTGTGGGAGGAAGCTCTTAAGGTTCATTTCGATGCCATGGTCGCCCGTACCGATGAAACCCAGCGTAATCCGTTCGCTCGGCGCGACCGACCCCGCGTTACCAAGCGCCGAAGAGCGAACCAGATAAGGAAATCCCACAGCGGCAACAGAAGCACCCGCCGCACTTTTCAAAAAATTCCGTCGATTAATATGTCCCTGCTTCATAATGTAATCACCAAATCATAAACAATAGTCAATAGAAAATAGTAAATAATAAATAATAAATGTCACACCCGCCACGGGCTTCTCATCGTTCGTGACAGCATCCTGTCGGCCCCGTCATCGTTAACGAACCGCTCGGTATCCGGGTTCCACTTCAAATCTCTTTCAAGCCGCATGGCGATATTGCCCAGATGCGAGATGGTGATGGAGCGGTGCGCCGTCTCGATCGGTGCGACCGGCTCGTCTCTGGAAATCACGCAGTCGATGAAATTCCGGGCGTGGTTATCGCTTTGGTACAGGTGAATCTCATCCGGCTTGATAACGGATTCGAGCAGCGACTTCGGATTTGCTTCGTGACGGCCCCGGTCGGCCCATACCCAGCCTTCGTCGCCCTCGAAAGTCACGCCGCCGCGCACTTTATTCGAAACGATGAGTTTGACGCCGCTGCTGTAGATGCACTCGAAATAGAAACTTTGGGCCGTATTATACAATCCATCACGGGCAAACTCGCCCTTGGCGTTTTTAATCTCCACCGGCCCGGTCTTCTCCGTGCCCATGCCCCACTGGGCGATGTCGGGATGATGACCTCCCCAGTCAGTGACCTGCCCGCCGGAGTAATCCAGTATCCAGCGAAAATTCACATGGCAGCGAGCAGGGCAATAGGGGGCGTATGGAGCAGGCCCCAGCCACATATCATAGTTAAATCCACTGGGAACACGTTGGGGCTTATAGCGATGACCCTGTTTTGAAATATCAGGCGTCCCGCCAGGCAGGCCGCACTTAACGGTGTGGAGCTTGCCGATTCGCCCGTTTCGAACCAGCTCGCACGCCCGGCGGAAATTATGGTCCGACCGCTGCTGGCTGCCCGTCTGAAAAACGCGCCCGTAGCGATGGACCGCATCGCTCATCGCCCGCCCCCCGGCGATGGTCAGTGACAGCGGCTTTTCGCCGTAAATATCCTTGCCTGCCTTGGCCGCCTCGATAACCGCAATCGAATGCCAGTGGTCCGGCAGGGCGATCAGGACGGCGTCAATATCATCGCGGGCCAGTACATCGCGAAAGTCTTCGTAGGCCCTGCAGCCCCTGTAGGCGCCCGGTGCGCTTACCCGGGCGTAATGCTCCGTGACAATTCTCTTGGCTGGCTCGCGTCCGCCTGTGCGGTTGTCCCAGTAGCCGTCACTTTGCCGGTTGACGTCACAGACGGCGACAATCTGCACTCGTTTGTCCTGCAGAAAGTCTTTCATGTCGTTGGTGCCTTGGTTCCCCGTACCGATACAGCCCATGACAATCCGGTTACTCGGGGCAACGCTGCCGGCTCCACCAAGTGTCGACGAAGGGACAATATACGGAAATGCCGCCACTGCTCCGGTGACACTCGCTACGTTTTTCAAAAAAGTCCGACGTGTGATTGTGTGATTCATTTGCATCCTCATTAAAGGCTCAGAAGCCCAAGGTCTTCCTGACATTGGCCCGGCTCATCCTAAGACTGTCTCGCAGGGGCCGGGTGGGTTTAAAGTTGCTTTCATGGGCAAGCTCAATCACGGCATCACCGGAGAAATCTGCGGCGTCCAGGGCCCGGCCGATGGCAACATAGTCCATGCCTCCTTCGCCCACGGCTTCGGACCACGTTCCGTCGGCGTTCTCGTCTCGGATGTGCAGGAACACGATGCTCTCGCCGAAAGATTCGATGAAATCCACCGGATCGACACCGCCCCGCAAAAGCCAGTTGAGATCGGGACCCAGCTTAATCCCCGGAATCCGTGCGAGTGTCCCGGCCAGATCGTGCATGTCGTCTTCTACTTCGTACGTGTGATTGTGCAGATTCAGTTCGACGCCGTTGTCACGGCAGAGGTTCATGATCCGGCGCAGAAGTTCCGCCTGTGCGTCCAACTGTTCGGCTGTCTTGGTTTTCGGCGCTTTGCCCACGGACGTGCCAAGCGTCCGCCCACCCAGTTCGGCCAGTCGCGTCACGACTATACGGGCGTCTTCGAAGACTGCCTCATGCTGCTTCCTATCCCACATCGCCCCGCCGAAGGACGTGCCAATGACGAGCAGATTGTTCTTTTTCGAGAGTGCCGCGATGCGCTCGACCGCATCCGGGTAGCGCAGCGCCGTGTGCATCAGTTCGATTCCGTCCAGGCCCGCATAACTCATGTCGGCGAAGATCCCGTCCAGCACGGGATAGATGTCGTAGTTCGGCTGTGTCGCCGCATACACCCAGGGATGGGCTCCGACAAGTATTTTTTTCTCCGGCCTCGTTTTATTCTGTGTGCTGCGGCAGCTCGATCCGAGAATCCCGCCTGTCGCCACAGTCAGCACGGTTGCCATGCCGGAGCGGAGAAAACTGCGTCGATTCAGTGTAGTAGTTTTTGTCATTCTTCAGGTACCTCTAAAAAATGCCCATAATACGAGAGTTTAGAAAGACAGCAACAACTGCCAGATGTACATATTGCCCAGAGCGTCAATGTCTTCCCATATTTTCTGGATCATAGCCGGATCGCCCGTAATTTCGGGCAGGTCCTTTACACGCTGCTCCCACGGGAAGCACACGCCCGGTTTGATCTTCGGACTCTTCCGGCCGGTCATACCAGTAACTTTTTTGCGTGACTCTACCGATGATGGCAGCTCACATGGCGGCATATCACTCGGCGGCTGATAGCTGCCGGCCGAGTAAACTCCGTCCTCGCGGCAGACCTGTGTCATCATCTTCATATTTTCGATGCTGGTATCGTCCTGCATAATCGCGCCGGCATCCATTATATAGCCGCCGTCCTTGGCCACTTCTTTTATTACCCGCTGGCAGAACTCTCGCACTTCCTCGGACGTGCCGTAGCTTAGCATCATATTCGGGATACCGCCGCTGATAGCGAACTTGTCGTGCAGCGCACGGTGGACTTCGAAGATATCGTCCTGGTCGCAGTGGAAGACGATGCTTTTATCCGGCAGCTCGCGGAATGTGTCGAAATGATATTTCCACCTGCCCTCGGCGTAGAAAAGCGTCTGGTGGCCGTTCTTCCAGAACTCCTCTATGCAGGGCTTGAGCGTAGGCCAGTTGTGGGATGCGAATTGTTTCGGGTTGAAGAACGGCACGCAGCCGCGATGCATCCAGAAGCCGATAGGCACATGGTTGCCCGGATCGGCTGTGCCCAGGCCTACGTTAACCAGGTGCGGCATTAATGCTTCGCATGCCTTGAGCACCTTTTTGGGCTGAGTTTCCATGTCACTGACCAGGCCCAGGTAGCCCCGCAGCTTGTCGGCGAGGATATCGAACGGCGCCTTAAAGATGCCGGCGATTGCCGAACCCGTGCCGCACTCGGAGCGAAGCCGGCCGATCTGCGGGCCAAAAGCGTAGAAATATTGCAGCATTGCCATACTGCTTTTGACGAGTGCCAGGTTGTTGCGATAAGTCGAGGCCTCGCCGATTTTGCTCACTTCGGTCGAGACGCGAGGCAGCCATGTGTTATAGAGAAAGCCGGTCGGATCGTCGATCAGGGCGTCGTATTCGTCCGCCCTCATGAATGCCTTATCCTCCGGCGGCTCGATATAATTGAAACCTACCGTGTGCGGAATGCCGATTCCCGGAATGCCGTAGTAGCGAAGCCCCGCCGCCTGTGCAAGACCCGTCCAGACATAAACCATATTCGCGACGACCGCGTCCCAGCCGAAATCCTTCGCGCACTTAACCGCCGCCTCGAAAGCCATGTTGTAATCGTGCGCCACATCCTGGCACGTATAGCCGGCGTATTTCGCCGTAAACTCGGCAACAAACGGCCGAATCGGCACCATGTCCGGCTTCTCATTACGCATAGCAGTGATATAACGCTTCATCCGCTCGGCGTGTAATTGTTCCATAGTTTTGGCCATCTTTCTTCGCTCCTTTTTGGCATTAGTTTGGATTTTCAAATGTCTATTTTATACACGCCGCTCCCGAAAAAGTCAAACGGCCAGCCTCTTTAATACACACATCAGGCAACATAAAAATACCCCAACTCCTCTAAAACATCAAGCAATAAGATAAGGACGCAAATCATAGATATACGCCCAGAAGATTCAGTTGGGTGGCAGCCTCATCCCGATTCCGTTTATCGGGATGGGGATGGTCGATATTGGAAAAGCCAACCCCAACCCATTCGACTTCGCTCAGGGGAGCGCTGCGCTTGAGGCTGCCACCCATGCCGTTGCTGTTCGCAACAGAACCTATTGAGCCGCGAACTCCGCTCTATGAGATATGTTTTTTTTCTATTGTTTTTCTCTTCGTGCCATGTTATGATCTTCGCTGTAAGTGAAGAAAACTGGATTTGGCGAGTGACCGAGACCGATTATGCCGCCGTTACGCCGATTTTCAAGAATCCTAAGCACAAAAATATTTATTGGAGACCCATGTCATGACATATCAGGCTGAAACGAGGAACATGGCTCTTTTCTGCGACTTCGAGAACGTCGCTTTGGGTGTTCGCGACGCAAAATACGCCCAATTCGACATTGACAAGGTGATCGAGCGGCTCCTGCTCA
>JBARRE010000140.1:0-28839 GCA_049644065.1 Sedimentisphaerales bacterium
GAGTTTTGAAAGAGCTTGCATTGTCTTGCCTCCAGAATGTTAACTGTTTATGGGATACCACTTATCCCTCATTCCAGACATCGGCAAGACAGCATAAAAATATTCAATATTAAAAGGACACCAGGGATATTCGCGATTGTTTCGTAAACAACCGGTTATTCAGGCGGAAAGTTTTAACTGGTATCCTGCAAACTTTCCACCACTTCCTCTGTTTTGCCCATCTTAACATATTGAAGAAAAAATTCAAGGAAAAAAATGATTAAAACAATGTTTTCCCAATAAACCGATGATAATATCCTAAAAACGAGCTTTTTTTACCATTCTATGCAGTAGGGATAGTTCGCGAACGATCGTACTTCTCTACAGTTAGCTGCTAAGAAAATAGACGGTTTTTACAACGTTAGGATTGAGATTGCCGCAGTCGCTGCGCTTCTTCGCAATGACATCGAAGGGCTTACTTCATTTATGTGTCCTGGGAATCGTCTACGGTGATAATAATGATACCGAAACCGCAATACGCAATACGCACGACGCAATGCTATAGATTATATTCCTTGATTTTCCGGTATAGGGTTCTTTCGCCGATGCCGAGGATTTTGGAGGCTTTTTCGCGGTTTCCTTTTGTTTTGGCCAGGGTCTCTTCGATTGCCTGCTTTTCAAGCTCGTTGAGCGAGACTGCCCCCAGGGTTGCCGATGCCTGGCTGCCTGCTATCAATTGCCTTCTTTGTGCTATATCGGGCGGGATGTCGCGGGCATCCAGCCTGTCGCGGTCGCACATAACGACCATTGTCCTGATAGTGTTTCGAAGCTGTCGAACGTTGCCGGGCCAGTCGTAGTTCGAAAGTACCGTCAGAGCGGCGTCGGTTATCCCCGTGACTTTGGAGCCGACCTCTGTGGCGGCCTCTTTGAGAAAATAGTCAATCAACGTCGGGATATCTTCCGTCCTTTCACTCAGGGCCGGCAGAGAAATGTTTACACCCTTGATTCTGAAGTATAAATCCTGCCTGAATTTTTTCTCTTCTATAAGCTCAGGCAGATTCTGGTTTGTTGCGCTAATGATGCGGACATCGACCACGGTCGGTTTATTCGAGCCGACCGGTATGATGATCCCATCCTCGATGACACGCAGCAGCTTGGCCTGGGAAGTCGGCGACATATCGCCTATCTCGTCCAGAAACAGCGTTCCTTTATCTGCAATCTCGAACAGGCCTTTCCTGTCGTTCGCCGCTCCGGTAAAAGCGCCTTTGACGTGGCCGAACAATTCGCTTTCCAACAGCGTTTCTGTCAGGCCGGCACAGTTTACCGGCCGGAATGATTTGTTCCAGCGAAGCGAATTGATGTGAATCGCCCTTGCCAGCAGCTCTTTGCCCGTCCCGGACTTACCTTCGATCAGGACGGATATATTGGTCGGTGCGACGCGCCGAAGGACCTCGAATATACCCTCCATCGCCGGGCTGTTGCCCCGCACTCCTTCAAAAACGAAATCTCCTTTCTGTGCTTTGGGTTTTTGTGCCCGGCGTTCATTGGCAGTCGAGGCCTTCTGGCAGGCCTGGGTCACAAGCGTGCGAAGCTGGCCGATGTCAATGGGTTTGACAAGGTAATCGTAAGCGCCCTGTTTAATAGCTTCCTTACAAGTGTCGATAGTTCCATAAGCGGTTATCAGGATGACTTCCGTGCTGTCATTATACTTTTTGGCTTCTTCGAGGATGGCCAATCCGTCAATGTCGCCGCCGAGTTTCAAGTCCGTAACAACAACATCTACCTGCCGGCTGCGCAGAATCTCCAGCGCATCGGTGCCGTCGTAAACAGCGATCGCCCGCGCGCACAGTTTTTCGAGCGATTCGGCAAGTCCGTCGGCGTGGTCACGCTCATCGTCGACAATCAGGATTACGCCTGCTTTTTGTCCCAAACTAATACCTCACTGGGCCTGGACAGGTAATCTTATATCAAAAGATGTCCCTTTTCCAGGCTCGCTATTGACGGATATGGAGCCTTTATGCGCCTCGATAATTTTCTTTGCCGTCGGCAGGCCCAGGCCGCTTCCCTGCGGACGAGACGTATAATAAGCATCGAAGATGTGCGGCAGTTTGTCCGGCGTAATACCGGAGCCTGTGTCGCTGATCTGAATTAAAGCGTCTTTTTCCTGCCTATCGGTTCGTATCATTAAGTCTCCGCCGCTGCTCATGGCCTGCTGGGCGTTAATAAAGAGATTCAATATTACCTGTTTTAACATATCCGCATCGATTTTGCAAACAATCGGTTCATTGTGCAGACCCTGATGGATGGTGACCGAACGGCTGTGGGCCTGCGGCGAATAAAAATCGATCATGTCGCTGACAAGCTCATTGATGTCGATACTTACCAACTGCAATTCGGTTCTGTCAACGTAACGCAAAAAGCTGTCGAGTATCTGCTCGACCCGGTCAGTTTCTTTTTGGACGACGGCCAATTTCCTGATCGCCCTTTTGAGCCTCGTGCCGTTTTTATCTGCGGCGATTTTGCCGGATTCGGCGCGAACCGAATCCTCCAGATCTTCTCTGACAAGATTCAAATTAATCTTAACGGTGGAGAGAGGATTCTTGATCTCGTGGGCAAGTCCGCCGGTCAGCTTGCTTAATTCTTCAAGCTGTGCAAGGTGATTATTTCTATCCCCTTTAGTCCCGGCGATTCTTTTACGAAGCAATAGCACAGCGACCGTCAGTAAGCCAACAATAAAACCGCCAACAAACTGCAGCACTTATTTTTCCTTTGGCTTTTCTTTTTTCTTCGCTTCGGCAAGAGCGGCTTTACGGGAAAGTTTCAATCTGCCCTGGTCGTCGATCAATGTGAGTTTGACGGATATCAAATCTCCCATTTTGCAGACGTCTTCGACGTTCTTGACGTAACCATCGCTCAGCTCGCTGATGTGGCACAAGCCTTCGACGCCCGGCACGATTTCCACGAACACTCCGAAATCTTTTACAGAAACCACTTTTGCCTGTTCATATATCCGCCCTACTACAGGCGGCGTTGTGATCGACTCGATAAATTCCTTGGCCTTGAGGTGACCGTCGCCGCCGAGACAACTGATATAAATTGTTCCATCCTCTTCGATTTCGATTGTCGTGCCGGTCTGTTCCTGAATGCCCTTGATCATTTTACCGCCCGGGCCGATGACCTTGCCGATAAATTCGGGATCGATTTCGATGCTTATCAGTTTCGGTGCATATACGCTCAGTTCGGACCTGGGCTTATCAATGGCCTGAGCCATAATTTCCAGAATCTTCATCCTCGCGGTCTTTGCCCGTTCCAGGGCTTCTACCATAATATCATGTGCCAGGCCCTCGGCTTTTATGTCGAGCTGTATCGCGGTAATGCCGTCAACTGTCCCTGCGACTTTGAAATCCATATCGCCGAAATGGTCTTCCTCTCCGGCGATATCGGTCAGCAGCTCATGCCGGCCGTTTTCGTCGCTGATTAAACCAATTGATATGCCGGCAACGGCTTTGGTAATTGGGACGCCCGCGTCCATCAGGGCCAGTGAGCCTCCGCAAACCGAAGCCATGGAGCTCGAACCGTTCGATTCGGTAATATCCGAGACGATCCTGACGGTATAAGCGAATTTATCGTCCGGCGGCCTTACTGCCTGCAGCGCTTTTTCCGCAAGAGCCCCGTGACCTATTTCTCTTCGGCCGACCCCGCGAACGGGTCTGACTTCGCCAACGGAGAACGGCGGGAAATTGTAATGCAGAGTGAAGTTCTGAGCGTACTCCTCTAACAGACCGTCAATGATCTGCGCGTCCCTGATGGTACCCAGGGTCACACTTACGATTGATTGTGTTTCGCCACGCGTAAATAGCGCCGAGCCGTGATTTCTGGGCAGAATACCAATTTCACATGTAATGGAACGAATATCGTTGTAGCCTCTGCCATCAGATCTTTTGCCGCTCAGCAGCAGTTTCTTTATGACCTGTCCCTCGATTTTTCCGAGGATTCGCTTGACCATCCCCTTGTCATATACGGCATCGGCATCCTTTTGTACTTCCGAACTATCCTTACCGGGACAGTATTCCGTCTTAACCTGCTCGAATAATTCTTTCACGGCGGTGTTCCGCTGCTGCTTGTCCGGTATTTGTTTAAGCTCGAAAAGTTTATCCGATATTTCCGAAGCAATCTTCGCTTCGAGCTGCTCATCGTTTTCCACGAGCGGGATTTCCTTCTCGACTCCAACCTTCTCGCGGAGCTCTTCAATCATTTCGCAGACCACGCGGACGGTTTTCTGTGCGGTTGCGATCGCTTCAGCTATAACGTCTTCCTGCAATTCTTTTGCCCCGACCTCAATCATGTTAATGGCATCTTTGCGGCCGCCAAGAAGCAGGCTCAGATCGCCCTCTGCAATCTGCGTATGAGTGGGATTGACTACAAATTCCCCGTTTACTCTGCCCAGTCTGCAGGCGCCGGTGGGCCCCATAAACGGTATCTTGCTTATCGTAAGCGCGGCACTGGCCCCTATCATGGCCAGAATATCGGGATCGTTTTCAAGGTCGGCACTTAACACGTTTGCAATAATCTGCACTTCCTGAAAGTAACCCTCGGGAAACAACGGCCGAATGGGCCTGTCGATCTGCCTGGCAGTCAGTGTTTCCTTCGTGCTCGGCCTCCCCTCACGTTTAATAAACCCGCCCGGAAACTTGCCGGCCGCACTGTGTTTCTCGCGATAATCGACACTGAGCGGGAAAAAATCGATGTCATCAAATCTTGGTGGGGCTGTTACCGCGGCAACGAGAACAATGGTGTCTCCATATTGCACCACAACGGCTCCGTCCGCCTGCCTGGCGACTTTGCCGGTTTCGATGGATAAGGTTTTGCCCCCTATTTCTCTTTCAACTCTACAAAAATCAATCATATATTACCTCTTTGGTAGGTTATGCAATAAGATGGTCTTGGCTCACACTGCTTTGTGCGGGGCAAGTGATTCGTACTCTTATGCTCTTCTATTTACGCAAGCCAAGACGGGAAATAATACCCTGGTAGCGTTTGACGTCTTTTTTGCTCACGTACTTGAGCAGTGCTGATCTGGTACCGACCATTTTCAGCAAGCCACGCCTGGAGGCATGGTCTTTACGGTGGGTTTTGAGATGCTCGGTAAGGTCATTAATCCTTCTCGTCAATATCGCAACCTGCACTTCGGGTGAGCCGGTATCGCTCTCGTGAGTCTCAAAATCATCAATAATCTTCTCTTTTTCCTGCTTCTTCAGCATCTTTTAAATAAATCCTTTCTTACATACTTTTCATACATCATACTATCCGGAGGAAGGATTTTAATCGAATATTATAGTGTTTGCAAGTCTTTTTTCCTACGTATTTTAAAAAAGATTTGCCATAGCCGGCGTAAAACCGGCTTCTCAGATGCCATCCTATTATTTAATAGAATCGCTAATCCCCTGCCGTTTTATGGTAATTCGCTTGGCGGAAGACTTAATTGTTATTGCCGGGCGGCTTTTGTTCGAGGAAGGCTTCCAGAATTTCTGCCGCGGCGACGGCGTCAATGCGTTTTTTTCTCTTACCTCTCGTAAAGTCCGCTGGAGCGAGTTTCTCCCCGGCACTGAAACTGCTCAGGCGTTCATCCTGGAGGTGGACTGGAACGGAGAGCTGTCCTTTCAACTGTTCGGCAAACTTCCGGACGAGTTTGGTTTGAGAGCTTTCCGAGCCGGTCATGTTTAAGGGCAGTCCCAGCACGACGGCTTCGATATTTTCGGCCTCGACTATCTCTGCAATTTTTTTCAGCAGTTCTTTCTGGCCGTGGAGTACGCCAAATGGTGAGGCAATGGTCTCGGCGGCATCGCAAATCGCCAATCCCGTGCGTTTGGTTCCGTGGTCTATTGCCAGATATCTCATCTCGTTCAGCGTTCTGTGTGCTCAATAAAAAAACCGCAGCACGATACACTCGATCATAGAAACTTTTCGCCGGTATGCTGTTTTATCAGTTCGAGCAGGTCTTTCAGTCTATGGGTCTGGTCGATGTGGCATATAAGTGTGGCATCCGGACTGTGAGCCACGACCATATTCTCTAGGCCAATGGCAGCTATCAGATGGCCTTTGTCTTCGGTTACTATGATGCTTTTTTTGCAGTCGAGCAGCTCGCTCTGGCCTGCAACAACTATATTGTTGCTCTTGTCGGAATTGATAACATCGGCAAGAGCGGCGAATGAGCCCATATCGAGCCAGCGAGTTTCCAGTTTTATGGCATTGACTCGGTCGGCCTTTTCCATCACGGCGTAGTCAATGCTGATTTTGGGCAGCTTTACAAACCAGTCCTGAAGCGTTTGCTGTTGACTTGGGCTGTCCCAGGCTGCTTGAATTTTGGCCAACGGCTCGGTGGCTTCGGGAAGAAACTTCGCCAGATTAGCCAGAATTGTTTTGGCCTTCCAAACGAACATGCCGGAGTTCCAGAAGTATTGACCGGCGTCAAGATACTTTTTAGCAGTTTTTTCGTCAGGTTTCTCACTGAATCCGTCTACGGAGTAAATCTTGTTTTTGCATTTCGGACAATCCCGGCTGTTACCGCATTTTATATAACCGAGCGAGGTGCTGGCAAAAGTAGGCTGGATTCCGAAAGTAATCATATCGTTCGGGTTATTGTTGATAAAGGTCAGAGCATCTTTGAGGCCCTGTTGCAGCATTTCGGCGGGCTCTATTATCTGGTCGGCGGTGAGAACGGCGATTGTAGCTTCGGAGTCATATTTGCTCAGGACGGTTGAGACCAGCCCGATAGCGCCGGCGGTATCGCGTACGACCGGTTCGGCTATTACATTGTTAAAGGGCAGCTCGGACAGGTCTTCACGGACCATATCCGCGTAGCCGGCATTCGTAAGGACAATAATGTTTCTTATGTCGAATATGGGTCTAAGACGTTCGAAACAACAACGAAGGAGCGTCTTGCCGTCGAGGAGCTTTAAGACCTGTTTGGGACGTTTTTGCCGGCTGAGAGGCCATAATCTCTTACCTGTCCCCCCCGCCATTATCACTGCGTAATCCATTTTCGTCTCCTGTACTCCCTAAATACAAAATCCAACGTGCATTAAACAAGAAAATCTTCGTCAATTTCAGTCTTCGATCGAATCTCCTTTGCGAAGTCTTCGTAACCTTCCTTGCCCATAAGGGCAAATGTGGCTTCTTTGCCTAAATCGACCGCAGGCTGGTTATAAGTATCAATGTCTAATAGAGCGCCCATGAAGGACGTCGTGACTTCGTAGAGATAAATGAACTGCCCGATGGTGTAAGCGTTTACCTTGTCGAAGATAACAGTCAGATTGGGTCGATTACTCTCTATGAGGGCATATTCTGTTGCTTTCTTTTCGTTGTTGAGCAGAAAGCTCAGATCTTTGCCGGCGAGAAAACCAAGCTCAGTGGCCCATTTCGGAGAGGGGCCTATTTGAATATCATCATCAAAATTGTCGACCTTAAGGAAAGTAAACAGCTTGTCGTTGGGGCCTTCACGATACAATTGCACCTGGCTGTGCTGGTCAGTGACGCCCAGTGCCTTGATGGGTGTCGGGCCTACCCAAACTTCGCGTTCGTCTAAATCCAGTTTCTTGCCGAGACTCTCCGCCCACAATTGCCGGTACCAGTCGGCCATATCCTTGAGGGCGTAAGCGTATGGCATAATAACCGAGTTTTTCTTACCGTGCTTGTAGAAGTGGTAATTGATGGCGGTATTAACTGCTGCGGGATTCTCTTTGAATTTTTTACAACTTACTCTTTTGTGCATGTGTCGGGCCCCGGCCAGGAGCTGATCGATTTCGATGCCGCACATGGCAGCGCTGAAGAGGCCGACTACACTTAGGACAGAGAATCTGCCGCCGACATCCTCCGGGAACTCAAACATAGGTAACTTCAATTTCTTCGCTATTTTGTAGAGGGTGTTATCGTTTTTTTCTTTTTCTTCCTTGTTATTCTCAGTTGTTACAATGATGTGATCTTCCAGGGATTCTCCGGGACATTTGGTTGCCAACTTATCTTTGATATAAAGAAACTGGGCAGTGGTTTCGGCGGTTCTCCCGGATTTGCTGATTACGTTAAAGAGCGTTCTCTTCAGCCCGTCGCCAAGCCAGTTCACAAACGAGGATATCTGGGCCGGATCGACATTGTCCAAGACGAACAAGCGAGGCCAGCCATTGCGTATTTTCTCGTCGAGATTGTACATATAGGGATTCAGCGCAGTCTGCAAAGCTATGTTGCCAAGTGCAGAGCCACCAATACCAAGAACAACAAGATTGTCATATTGTCCTTTCAGCTCTTTGGCTCGTTTCATGAGTTCGTCGGCGAGTTCGGTGTTTGTTGGGAGCAAGCCATAACACGTAGGTGTGATATTGGGGTGTCGCTTATAGCCTGCGATTTCCTTCATAATGATTGGAATTAGCGGCTCGACTTTTTCAGTGAGTTCGTTCCATTGTTTGTCGGTGATACCATGCTCATCGTCGATCACATCTGCCATAACATTTTTATAATAAAGTTTGATTTCTGTTGTTGACACTCTTTATTTCCTTTCGTATTTTGTGTCGTAATTTTTTCTAATCTTTGCTCTTTTCTATTGCTGCCGGGGCCCCAAAGTATTTCTTTAAGCGTTCGGCGTTGAATTTGAGCTTGCGGTCGTATGTGTATACTCCGTTGACTTCCTGCTCGACGTCGGTAAGCTGCGTGTAGCAATATCCGGCGATGTTGGGATGGTTTGTCATAATCAGGGTCAGCTTTCCGATGAGCTCCTCGACTTGCTCGGCAGTCTTTCCGTATCCCCACTTGTTCCTGCCGGTGCCGGCCGGTTCCTTGCTCGTGTATTCCGTGGTCCAGAAAGTCCCGCCGTATTCGTCCACCGAGTAAGGCTGGCCCTCGTAAGGAATGGAAATTTCCGGGAAGCGCACGAAGACGTCTTTCCCGCCGGGTGCGACCGAAGCATAACGGGCGCTAAATGTCTCGGGATTCTGGTCGTAATCGTGCACGGTGAAGATGTCTGTCTCGACGTGGACATATCCGCTGCAATCATTGATCGGGCGCGTCGGATCCAGCGCACGAGTCAGATCGACGGTTTCTTTCACCGCCCTGCGGTGGGTCTCGAAGCGGGCGCTCGCCGCTCCACGTGTTTCATTGAAAGGCGTCCATGCGACGATTGAAGGATGGTTCAAATCCCGCATGACCACTTCGCGCCATTCCCGCTGATGGTTGTGCACGCCCTGCGGATCGGCGAACGAGTGCGACCCGCCCCAGTCACAGAACTCGCCCCAGGTTATATATCCAAGCTGGTCCGCCCAGTAATGAAATCGCTCCTCGAAGACTTTTTGATGAAGGCGCGCGCCGTTGAAACCCACGGCCAGCGACATTTCAATATCGGCCTTGAGTGCCGCATCGCTCGGCGCGGTCCAGATGCCGTCGGGATAAAATCCCTGGTCGAGGACATGCCGCAGGAAAATCGGTTTGTTATTCAGATAGAATTTGTTCCCTTCGATATGGAATTTGCGAAGCCCGGCATGACTTTTCACAGTGTCCACGACACGGCCATTCTGAATGAGTTCGAATCGAAGCTTGTAAAGATACGGATCAGCGGGACTCCAGGGCCGGGGCTTTTTGATATTAAGTATCTGGGCGACGCCGTTAGCTGACGAACAGCGAACCGAAGTTAGCTTTTTATCTTCGGCGGAAAAAAGCGTTGCTTGAAACTCCATGCCGCGACTGTCGTTTTGAACCACAGGCGTCAAAACAAACCGGCGATTGTCGAAGTCGGGCACGATCCGGACAAATTCGATAAAACTTTCCGGTCGGGCTTCCAGCCAGACGGTCTGCCAGATACCGGTCGTGCGCGTGTACATCACGCCGCGTGATTCGAGTCTCCTGCTTTGCTTGCCGGAAGGCTGGATGTCGGAGCGCACGTCGTCAAGAGCGCAGACTACCAGGTCATTTTCGCCGTCCCGCAGTGCGGCGGTAATTTCGAAGCTGAACGAGGAAGAGCCCCCGTAATGCCGGCCGACGGCGGTTCCATTGATCCAGGCGCGGCAGTCATAATCGACGGCGCCAAAATTCAGAAACACCCTCATGCCGTCGAAGTTTTTGGGAACAGTAAATGTGCGGTGATACCAAACCGCCGGGATGAAGCCTGTGTATTTAATACCCGACAGTTCGCTCTCCGGGCAGAAAGGAACGATGATTTTTTTGTCCAGTCCTGAAGGATTCTTATGCCAGCCTTCATCAAGACCTTTGACGTCGAAGTCAAAAGCGAAGTTCCATTCACCGTTCAGGTTCAGCCATGTTTCACGCTGAAATTGAGGCCTGGGATATTCCGGGCGGGGAATGGAGCTTTTCGCAGCCGTAACTGTAAGAGACAGCACGAAAAACAAAATGAATCGGCAATAACCGGGCGTATTTCTCAATGCACCAAAGCCTTTCATGAGTTCTCCTATGATAGAATATTAAAGACTACTGCAAGATATTATCACTTCGAGTCGAAATAATCAATAAGGGCATACACTTCGTTATTGAGTTTCTTCATATCTTCGAGCAGCTTGACATAAGGCTTGTATTTATAGTCGATGATTCCCTTGTTCGAATCGCGGTTGGATGGGTCCGTGCTCAAATCTTCCGGATTGTTGTCTCTGTACTTGAACCAGTGCCAGCCTACGCAGGATTTGGATTCCAGCAGGCCCAGCGTGAAGTGCTGATAGAAGCGGGCGCGGTCCTTTTGTGTCTGGACCAGCCAGCCGGCGCCGGAATTGTTCGGCAGGCCCGAATCATGCCCTTTGGCGTAAAATTCCGTAATCATAAAAGGCCCGCCGGATTCGCGATCCCACATCGCCATTCTTTCGACATCCGGCCCCCACGCGCCGTAATAGTTCACTGCTATTACATCCAGATACTTGCCGGCGGCTCTGAACATCTCCGGCAAGCGTAGTGCCCCGCCGTGCAGTCTCGGGCCAAGGCATAAATGGTTCGGATCGTACCGGCGGATGGCATTCGAGGTTATCTCGTAATACCTTTCAATCGCATAAGCAAGAAAGGCATTCCTGTCAGACTCAGTAATATCCTTCGGGCCTGCATCTTTTGCTTTTCTCTTGTCGAGCCATTTTTTCGCTGCTTCATAGCCGTATTGAAGGTCCGGATTGTTCGCGTCGAGTTGCAGCGACTTATCCAGCATGTCCGAGACAATCGGCAGCTCGTTGTCGGAAAAATGCCCGAGCAGCCACGGATCGCTTTTGGTCGCCGAAAGCTGTTTGGCATATTCATCGCAGAATATCTCGAAATCCGGATGAAATACCGGGATGCACCGGTTCGGGTACCCCAGGTGTCCCGGCTCCTGCCAGACCAGCTTCCTGGACCTGCCGAACGAGCCCATGAAATTCCACGACAGGGCATAAACAAGCCGATGCGGTGTCGACCGCAGAAGCTCCGTATCCGACCAGCCCCCTGTTCCATTAAAGCCTTGCTCGGCAAGAAACTCGGTGGAAAACTGTGCCCACTTCTCAGGCGTGCCGAACATCTTTATCGCAGGCTCTTGACTGATCCTGGACCTGCCAATGTTAACCGAGCATACACCGACGTTTATGAACAAGTTGCCATCGGGATCAATCAGCCACCACCTGTCGGCAATTTTCTTTGAATAGAAAAAGCCCGTCGCTTTAGCTTTCTTGTCCGCCCTGCCGCCATATTTGCCGGTTGCGATTTTCTTCGAGCCCGGCAGGAAATCCTCCAGCAGCTCTATTGTCCGCGTATCGCGAAGTGTCCAGTCTTTATCGGCAGGTTTTCTCTTGACCGGCACCTTGATATATTTTTGCTCATTGGTCTGCCTGACGGCTGCTGCTGTGCCAAGAAACACTCCCACGAGAACAAAAACGGAAAATATTTTACGCATTGCCAAAGTATTACGCTTTCATTCGGACATTTATCTTGTCCGTCGCAGTTTTATCAAGCCGGAAAGTGCCGGTTAGCTTTTTGCCGTCAATCTGCGCGCTAACTTCGTACTCCCCGAGGAAACCGCGGAATCGTGCGGTGCCCCCTGCGTCGGTTGTTGTTTCGGCCTTAGTACACCATTGGCCTTTAATGAGGCGTTCTAATTCGTTATAGGCGGGTTTCGGTGTCATATCCGCTCGGACGAGGCCGGCCGGGGCTTGCTGCCATGCGTTCTGGTCGGTAAAGTCCCACCATGTGATGGCCTCGACAGCCGGGTGCGAGAACAGCATACGGTAAAACTCGGCGACCTGCTCGGCCTGGCGCTTCTCCCCTTCGGGCGTACTGGTCCAGCGGAAATCGGGATCTTCACGTTTTTTGCTGAGTTCCCAGCCCTGCATGCCGGAGACAAGGGTAGTCTCTGTGAAATGCAGTGGTTTGCCGAATTTGGCGAAGCGTTCGCAAACCTCCCATATCTTCTGGACAGGCCAGCCGCCGCCGTGCATGTGAGATTGAATACCGATAACATCGTAGAGCGGTTGATTGTTTTCGTCGAGAAGTTCGGAAATTACTTTCTCGGCATAATCCGAATCCGTTCGGTAATCGTTGATTAGCAGCGTGGCTTTTGGATTGGCCTGCCGTGCCGTTTTGAATGCCTCACGGACATACGCCCCGACGCCCATTTTCCGGATAGCCTCGGTTAAGATTGGCGCCTGCTTCTTGATTTGATCCCGGTCGTAATGCGTTGCCTCGTTTACTACATCCCAGATATCAATGTCGTTCCTGAATCGCTCAACGCATCTACCAATACGTTTTAGCTGAAGCTGCATCGCCTTATCCGGATCGTCCTGTAACCACCGCGGGTCTACATAGTTCCAGGCCAGGGGATGGCCCTTGGTCTTCATGTTGTGGGCTTTGCACCAGCGAACGATTTGATCGGTACGCTCATCGTCCGGCTGGCCCTGTCGTCGCTCGTAATTCCACCAATAGAACGGTAGCGTAGCGAAGTTCAGAAGCGCCGCGAAGCGTTTCTCGTAGGCCATGTTGCCCTCCGGTGTGCTGCACCGGCCCAGCTTGAAGATGTTGCAGCCGAACAGAAACTTATGCCGCTTCTGCTGGATTTTCACAGCAAGGCCGTTCTGAAGCGGTTTTCCATCCGGCCCGGCGAGTTTCAATGCCGCATCGCCCTTACGGTGCTTTTCAATTCGGGCCTCAGCCTGATCGAGAATCTCGTTTCTTTGCTCTTTCGCAGCAAACAACGGCCTTGAAAATGCCGCCGAAGCCGCGCTAAATCCTGTAGCTTTTAGAAAATCACGCCGGTTCATAAGAGTCCCCTTCCGAAAAAGAGCCCCGCCTTCGACACGGGGCTCAACGTAAGATTGAATAGCGAAGCGTCTGTTCAGACGGCCTCGTTGACCATTTCGATTTCCTTGAATTTGCAGAAATAGCCCATCTCTTTGGTGACGTCTCCGTAGCATGTCTGGCGGTGAAGTCCGCTGGACCAGTTCTTCCATAGCTGTTCTGCGTCGCCGTCAACCTTGACCGTAATCTTGGTCCGGCAGCCCCTGTCGATGTCGGGGGCATCGAGAACATCTCCCGTAAAATAGAGCAGACGGTCGGTGCCGATAAGGATCGCCTGGGTGACTTTCTGGCCGGTCCGCATGAACACCTGCGGCACTACTCCCTCTCTACGTTCCATTACCGTTCGCAGCTTGTACGGAGCGCTCGGCCCATCCGGGCCGTCCATCTTCGTCGTTCCCAGGCAATGCGCCAAAATGATGGCGTCCTTGGATTCATCCACTGTCGGATCGCTTATAAAGCCGGGCTTTCCCGACAATCCCTGCAACAGAATGTGTGTCATAGCGCAGCGTAAATCCGACTCGCAGATGCCGCCTAATCCGATATTGTTGAGCCTCGTGAAGCCGACGCACGGATAGGCGGGCAGCTTGATTGTTTTGTCCCACATTGTGCCGTAACAATCAATCGTCAGCACGGTTGCATCTTCCTCATCCAGCATATTTTCGAAGGCAAGCGCCAATTTGCAGGACTTGAATACGTCTGATCGGGAAGGCTCTACAAGCTCCTTCGCTTCTCTGATCCAGCGTTCGGTCTCCGCCTTGGCGTCGCTGTCACTTACGGCGTCATAAGCGTCGAGCACCCGCTGACGCTCGATTCGTTTAATCTCGGTTCCGAACTTGTCCTTCATGGCGTTTGCGTAATTGTCGAAGTTCCGGGTCGTGACGTTCAATACCTTGGCTTCTCTTAAATGATGAATCGCACGGAAAGGCCTTATGGCAACCGCCAATTGGCTGTAGTCACTCGTGAGCATGCATTCGAGTTTGGATCCCAGTTCCTGCTTCTGCAAAGCGCCGAATCCGGTCCAGCCGTGCCCTGAATACGGAGCGGCAAACAGGACTGTGGGTTTGCCGACGCTGAGAATCTCATTGAGAATCGGTCTTACGCCGATGTTGAAATGAATGGCCAGGATTCCGTCAACGCCCTCCAGCTTACTTTTGAGCGGCTTTATCTGGTCCGGGGACGAGACCAGTTGGTCGATTACGAATTCGACATCCGACAGCTCGCCTTTAAGCTTCGCGAACTCGGATTCATAGAATTTGATTTCGTTTTTGAAATCCAGTCTCGGCTTGGGCCACAGGCCGTGCGAGGTGCCCATGTAAATTCTGGCGACTTTGACTTTTGTTCCCCTGCAGCCCGGACTGATAAGTTTCGAGCCTCTTGAACCGGCGCCGAACACAAGGCTTGAACCGCCAAGGCATAGAGCGCTTCCCGCGACTGACAATTGAATAAATTCTCTCCTGTTTATCTCTTTCCTCATTTTTGATCTCCTTTTTGCTTTATCGTTGACCTTCTCGCCGGATAGGAGCATCCAAACCTGCGCCTCACCGCCGGCTAAATATCCACTTCTGAAAGATTGGCGTATTTTACCATGAGTGATTTTGTCTGTCCAGAGTTGAATTTGATGACAACGATGCTGTTTTCACCCATATCGACAAACTGTTTGATCCTGCCGAGGCCGAACTTATCGTGTCGGATCAACTGGCCAGTCTTGAAAACCGGCACAGTTTGGCTTGTGGTGTCATATTCATTATCATCATCATAGTCGTCTTCCGGAGCTTGTTCGGTAAAGTCTGCGCCGAGCTCGAAAAGAAACTGAGATGGTATGGTTCGCAGGAACTGGCCTCGCACAGTTCGGTAGCGGGCGTAACTGATGTACAAGCCTGATTTGGCGCGTGTAATTCCGACAAAAAAGAGCCTGCGTTCCTCCTCTAACTGCTCGTCATCCTCAGCCGTGTTGCTTCTTTCATGCGGCAATAATCCGTCTTCGACGCCGGCGATAAAGACGTGCTCGAATTCGAGTCCCTTTGCCGCATGCAGTGTCATCATTGAAACACGGTCGCTGGCGGCATCGTAAGCGTCGGTGTCGCTGAAGAGCGATATTTGCTGGAGATAGTCGAGCAGTGAAGGCTCCTCGGCCTGCTTGTCGTACTCGGCGGCGCTGTTTATCAGTTCGTTGAGGTTCTCCAGTGCGTTCAGGCCGTCAGGGCCGCCTGCACGAAGAGACTCAGCCAGGCCGGATTCGGTAAAGACACGCTCGGCGAGCGGTGCTACCTTGCCGGCTACGTCTTTGGCGAACTGTTCGAGCATATTGACAAAGACGGTGAGCTTGGCTTTCGTCGCTTTGGAAAGAGACTCGATATCATCGGATTTCTTCAGTGCCTCGAAGAAGCTGATGTTGTGCCGGACGGCATAAGCAGCGACCCTATTGGTTGTTACTTTTCCTATGCCGCGGGCGGGCGTGTTAATGATACGCATAAGTGCGATTTCGTCGCTGGGATTGACAAGGATTTTCAAATATGCGAGCAGGTCGCGGATTTCCTTTCTTCTGTAGAATTCCACGCCCCGGACAATCTGGTATGGTGTTTTATTGCGGACAAATGCCTCTTCGAGCGAGCGGCTCTGGGCATTGACGCGGTAGAATATCGCAATGTCGTTAAGAGAAGCGCCTTTGCCGGTCAGCTCTTTTATCTGATGAGCAACGGCATGGGCTTCTGCATTCTCATCTTCGAATCCTGCAATACGAATACTCTCGCCCTCGGGTTTTGTCGGGATGAGTTTTTTTATTTTTCTGTTTCGGTTATTCGCAATCAAATGATCCGCCATGGCGAGAATATTCGCGGTGCTGCGAAAATTTTCCTCGAGTTTGACAACGGCAGCATCGGGCCAGTCGCTTTCGAAGGCCATTATGTTGCGGATGTCGGCGCCACGCCAGCGATAGATGGACTGGTCCGGATCGCCGGTTGCACAAATATTATTATGGTTCGAAGCAAGGGCTTTGGCGATTGAATACTGAGCGTGGTTGGTGTCCTGATATTCGTCTATGAGCAGAAACTTGAAACGATCACCAAGCTCACCGCAGACTTCTGGACAATCCCTGAGCAAAAAGGCCGTTTTCATAAGCAGGTCGTCAAAATCGAGCCCATTCAGCTCGTCAAGGATATTCTGATAGCTCAGATATATTTCGGCCAATTTGATAGAAAAAAAGTCGAACGCGTCGGTCTTGAACGATTCGGCGTCGATCAGCTTGTTTTTCAGCGTGGAAATCGCATCGAGCATCCGGGCAGGTGAGAAATTTGTGGTATCCAGTCCACAATTTTTGACCGCCTGCTTGATGCATCTGGCCTGGTCGGAGCTGTCATAGATGCTGAAGTTCGGATTTATTTCCGCCTTATCCGCGTACTGGCGAAGGATTCTAACACATAAAGAATGAAAAGTGCTGATATATGCGCCGGCAGAAGCCCCAAGGGTGATTGCCCTTTGGCGCATCTCCTCGGCGGCCTTGTTCGTGAAGGTGATTGCGCAGATATTATATGGCCGAACGCCCGAATCTATTAGTGCTGCAATTCGATATGTTATTACGCGGGTTTTGCCGCTGCCCGGGCCGGCAAGAACAAGTAATGGTCCTTCAATATGAAAGACTGCGTTTCGTTGCGAAGGCGTTAGTTGTTGCGAGAGTGTATTCTGCATCCATCAAAAGGCTCATGTCTGTGAAGTTCGCTGTTCAAAAGCTTTTAATCAATTCCTGTTCCTGCAGTCTGACCTTATCTCTCTGCTGCTGAAGCTCTTTTTTCCAAGGCTGCAATTTTTCGGCGAGTTCGGGCCGTTCGATTTCTATTCGCGCCAGCAAGCTTAGCCTCAAGTTGGGTACGAATTGCCAGTCATCCAGGAAATCACGAAGTGCAAGATATTGTAAAACCTTAAAGTCAGGCAGGTCAATTCTGTTTTCATCCAGATATTTTTTTTGGTAATAGTCGTGAATTTCTTTTGCCAGGTTTTCTCTGCCGAATGAAGTCTCATCGTCGCGAATTGCATACAGGAAGAAACTTTCCCTAAGGAGAAGGATTACTTGTTCTTTTGCATCATTAAGACCTATCGTCTCTAATTCCTCAAAGAAACGCTTCTGTGCAAACTCCATCATCGAGACTTTAAATTCGGGCATGTCATAAAGTTTTCTCAATTGATTATATATTTGTTGCGCTTTTTGCTTATGACCTGATTGATAGAAGGAGAGCACGGCATTCTTGAGCATATTGCGGTGGCCGTTTTGAAGGGATACTAAAGTGCCTTTGCTTTCCTCATCGTCGCTTTTATATTTTTCGAGAATTGCCAGAACGGACTTGTTATACGGATCAAACATCCTCAAATCCGGCCTTAAAAATACTTCTTTGAATATCTGCGTCTGAGATTCCTGCGAACCTTCCACCGGCACCTGGAACTGCATATCGCGAATAAGCAGCTTGCCGTTGCGGAACAGATTCTGCAGACTATGGCCGACGATACGATCGGTGTTGGTTTCCGTCATATCAATCTCGCGGGACTGTTCTCCGGCGGCTATCTGCAAACCCTTGACGCCCCAGTAGATTGCGTGACTGTCGGGGTGCCGCCAATCCAAAGGCAAATGCGTATTCGGATCGGTGAAGTCAATCGGACCATAGGTCTTGTTCAGATCGCTCATTAAAACCGGGTCAAGTTTCCAGATTTTACGCAACTGCCGGGCTTTGGCGAAAAGATCGAATTTCTTCAGGGCATCTGTGCCTCTAAAAACATCTATAGTTTCGCCGGCTGCAGCGTTGAATCTGCCGGAGTTTTGGCGCAGCGACAGGTAATTGCTTACGAACTCATCGTCATCTGAAAAAGTGTTATCTGCTGATTTTAAGGCTTTGACCAGCGATGCCACATTTGGGTCCGAGATCATTTCACTCCAGCCAACCGGAGCTTCGGCAAGAGCGTCAAAATATCGATTGTCATGCGGTCCGAGCTGGTTATCTTCAGAGCGGAGCAGCGGTTCCAACGACATGGCTAATTGAAGCTTGTAATATTTGTGCGCATCGTCCGAGACGCCTCCTATTTTGTGCTGGAATATCCTGGCAAGCTCGCGGTAAAGCGTTATATTCTTGAGTTTGTATTTATCGATGGCCTCATCGCGAAGCAGCTCATAGCCGTTTCTGACCCAGCGCCACCGCTGGTCGGGCTGGGTCGCGGGGATGGCGACCGAAATATTATAAGACATATTCCATGCGTGGAATTCCCAGACCGATGCGAAACGAGGCTGCAGGATGGTTATCCATTCCGCAAGCTGCCTTGCATCGAAGAACTGGCCCTCGTCTTTCAGCCTGTCGGCGCGCATCCATAAGACATCCACGACGAGGCCGCGAAAAGCACCCGTTGCAATGGTTGCAAACGCCAGAGAGGGGGGAATATTTTCAGGCGTATCAATTATCAGGCCCATATCCTGACGCTGGCGATTTATGGAATCGAGCTGCATACCCGCGGCAATAAGCAGACCGGCCGCAAGGACGATACAGACAAACAAGATTGTTATGTCACGCAAACGCATAGTATTTGCTTCGTGTCCTGTATTACACCTCAAACTTTATACTGTGATCTTGGCGATTTCTCGATAACTGAAAATAATCAGGGAAAATATCAGAACCAAAAACGCTTTAATACAAACCATAAAAACGACGCATTTGGCCAAAAAAGACCAGCTTATCAATCGCGCAGGGACCAGGAATTTCGTTGGATTATACTTGTCGAACTGCGGCAGGAGCTGGATTAACCACTTAATGCTGTAAGTATAGACTGTACCGATATCTTTACTCAGGAAGCCGAAGGACTCGATAACGAAACCGCTGAAACTTGCTGTAAAGAAGATAACAAAACAGAACAATATCGCCACTGGGAACGAGAGGAAAGACGCGGCTAATACGCCCAAACATGCCAGGAAAATCAGACGAAACAAGATCAGCAGGACCGCTCTAATGAAATTGTTGCTGAACGAGTCGGCCTTATAAAGCACTTCCAGGCCGTCCGGCGGGAAGATAATCGCTACGCTGTTCAGCGGAGCATTCATGAATGCGACGGCCAGGTGGCCATGTTCCGGCACGACTTCGGCTGGTATTTCTATTTCGTGAAAATCCCGGACAGAGTGCTTATGCTTCTCGTCATAAATCGGGGTCTTGCTTTGAGTGCCGTATTTGAAGGATTGGTAGTCGCCTGCGAACCATCTGCCCCAGACTTGCGAATCGGGCGGATTTACCGAGACATCGTATTTGAATCTTATAAATATGCTTTCGGCAAGGGGTTCGACGTTATCGAATTCCCACAACAACACCTGGCCGACACCGGCAGCGCGTTTGGAAAGTTGTGCCTGCTGGGTAAGCTGGGTGATGATTTCATCGCGCGGTACGTTTGCAGGCAATTCGCCTCTTCGGTCAAGTTCCTTATATCTATCTGTTACCTCCTGGGTGACGTCGACTTCGGGAACATTTAAGGATGCCCTCGCCGTGAAAAATTCATTGTTGGCCTCGATAAGCTCATACTCGGATGCTTTAATAAATTTCGGTGTGTAAATAGTAATTGTGTAGATTATAGCTGAAAACATGACGAGCAGGATGACGTTCAGCGCTATGACGCCGAGCAGTTTGCCCAGGATGAATTGAAAACGGCGAATGGGCTTGGTAATAACGGTGTATATCTGTCTTTGGTCGATGTCACTTGTTACCGAATAGATCGAAATGATGATTGTGAGTAGACAGAGCAGGAAACTCATCAGCGAAAGAGCGTAGCTGACAAAGGTCTGCAACCTGCCCTTCAACGTCTCATCGCCTGTAGTGGTAATACCAAGAACCGGCAACAGGACAAAGAGAAGGATTGTAAAGACAACGGCCACTTTGATCCGCAAAGCCTGCTTTATAGTATTTATGGCGACAGCCCAGATACTACGCATCGCCGGAATCTCCTGCCTGCGGTTTTTCAGTTTTGTCCTTGTCACTGCTCGGAGCGCCTGAGCCGCCCGTGAGTTTATATAAAATGTTATCTCTGACTTGCTCCTGCCGGTGAGCTTGGGATTCGACCGGTTCGGTTTTAATTTTTTCTTCTCTGGTAACAGCTTTGGATTCGGACGGCTCAACCGAACTGGTCAATTTGCTCAGCAATTGTTCGTCGGCTTTGGGCCTGGTACTTTCGGCGGCGGCGACTTTCTCCGTTGCCGGAATTTCCCCGGCCGCCTGCTTCGATATCGGCGCCGAAACAAGTTTGTCGAGTATGCTTTCCACGGCCTCGTGCTGAGTCAGGAAATTGCCGATTTTGGTCGTGCTGACCGCCCCGCTCGTAGGATGGGCCTGCTGCTGGGCGGCTGTGACCGTCCTGATAAAAAATGTTTCGAGCTTGTCCATCGGGGAAGTGACCTCGCACTCGGCATTTTCGTCACGAACGATCTGTTTGATCTTCTCGACAGCCGTGTCGCTGATGGCATCGGTAGTAATTTGCCTCTTGTTTGTCTGCTGCAAAAGCTCTCTAACATGGCCCTGGGTCTGTATTTTTCCGCCGTACAGAATCGCGATTCTATCGCATACGTCCTCGACATCCGCGAGCAGGTGACTGCACAGCAGAATTGTTTTGCCGCGCTCTGCGAGTTTCAGGACTAAATCCTTGATTTGCCTTGTTCCGATGGGATCGAGCCCCGTTGTCGGCTCATCCAATATCAATAAGTCGGGGTCGTTTATCAGCGCCTGCGCCAGGCCGATTCGGCGTGCCATACCCTTCGAAAACGTCCCGACGGCTCTGTTCGCGACGGCTTTGAGCCCGACCATGTCAAGCAGTGCCTCGATGCGCATCTTCCGCACTTTCGCCGGCAGGCCGAACAATCTGCCGTAGAAATCCAGAGTCTCGCGGGCGTTCAGATACCGGTAGAGATAGGATTCTTCGGGCAAAAAACCGATTCTGCAGTTGATCTTCGGGTCTGTGCCGTCACCGCCCAGAAGTAAGGACTTGCCCTTTGTCGGGTGAAGCAGCCCCAGCAGCATTTTCAGGGTCGTGGTTTTACCCGAGCCGTTTGGGCCTAAAAGCCCGAACACTTCGTTGGGACGAACCTGCAAGTCCAGGTTATCGACGGCATAGACTTTGGTTCGACCCCACCAGTCGGAAAAAATCTTGGTCAAAGAGAAAGTTTCAATAGCGTATTCCATCGTTTCGTGTCTCGTATCTCCTCAAGCGTGTTTTGTTTCGCTCGATACCTGCGGCGCTATACTTGAGGTCCGTGGTCGAGTTCCTCTCCATAGCGGACAAGTCGAGCACTATTGAAAACGACAATCAATGAGCCGGCAAAATGCAGAACCGCGGCGTAGGGCGCCGTTAGCAATGCCGCCGTCGCTGCTGCGATGCCCAGAACAATAAAGATAATTCCAAAGCCGAGATTTTGATAAATTACTCTTCCGGTCTTTTTCGAAAGCCGGACGAGGAAAGGCAGCCTTGTCAGATCGTCGCTCATCAGTGCGATCGAAGCGGAATTGATTGCTACGTCACTTCCGGCGGCTCCCATCGCGATGCCCAGGTCCCCTGCCGCCAAAGCGGGCGCATCGTTGATGCCGTCACCGACAACCACAACAGTGTGGCCGTCTTTCTTAATTTGCTCTACAATCGCCAGTTTGTCCTGTGGCAAACAGTGTGCTTTGAAGTCGGTGCAAGCCAGCTCGGCGGCGACTCTGCTTGCCACCTCGCCTCGGTCGCCGGTCAGCATCGTGACTCTTTTGACGCCAATATCGAAAAGTTCCTGGACGGCCTGCTGGGCTTCCGGCCTGGTTTTGTCCTGCAGGCCAATCCAGCCGATGCACTTGGAATCTTTCGCCACATAAAGCGTACTGAAGCCTTGTTCTTCGAGAAGAGCCGGATCGGAAATATTGCTGATGTCTATATTGTTTTCTTTCAGAAAGGTATCCCTGCCGACCATGATTCTTGCCGAATTGACTGTTGCCGTGACTCCTTTGCCCGGTGTCTCCTCGAAATCATCTGTCGTCGGTAAGGAAAGATTTGCCTCCCTGGCGACCTCGCGTAATGCTCTTGCGGCCGGGTGTTTACTCATCTGCTCGGCCGATGCGGCGTCTGCCAGTAATTCACCTGGTTCGACGCCCTCTGCGGGTGTCAGTTTGGTTACATAGAGCCGGCCGGTTGTGACCGTCCCTGTCTTGTCGAACACCATCGCTGTGATCTTGCCTGCAATCTCAAGGTCGGCTACATTTTTTATCAGAATACCGAGGCGGGCGGAGGCCGAAATCGCCGCGACCATCGCCGTCGGCGTGGCTAAAATCAATGCACAGGGGCACGAGATAACAAGGATCGTAATCGCCCGGTCCATATCGCGGGTGAAAAACAGAACGATACCTGCAATCATCAGGATTGTTGGCGTGTACCACTTTACATAGCGGTCGATTATCCTCATAATCGGGATTTTGGTCTGCTCGGCCTGTATGATCAGCGATTGAACCTTGCCGAGGGTAGTATCTTTGCCGGCTTTGGTCACGGTAATATCAAGCATGCCGGTAAGGTTATTTGTGCCGGCAAAAACCTGCATCCCCGGCACTTTATCGACGGGCAGCGATTCGCCTGTGATCGTTGCTTCATTGACGGAACTGAGGCCCTTCGCAACTTCGCCGTCGGCGGGGATGTTGTCGCCCGGCCGGACTCGAACGCAATCGCCGGGTTTCAGGCTGCTGACTTTTACTTCCTTTTCGCTGCGCTGCTCATCGACGAGATTTGCTATGGTGGGTGTCAGCTTGATGAGCGATTCGATCGATGCGCGGGCGCCGAGGGCGGTGCGCGTTTCAATCAGCTCGCTTACAAGCATAAAGAAAGCGACGACGCCCGCAGTGGCATATTCCTGTGTTGCGAAGGCCGCGATGATGGCCAGGGCCACCAGCTCATCCATGTGTGCTTCTCTGCGTATGAGACTCTCGATGGCGTGCAGGACAATCGGGGCGCCAAGCAGGATTGCTCCGGCCATTGCCAAAAACTCGGTGTTGAAACTGCCGGCGCCGTAAATGAACTTTGCTATCCCGCTGTTAATCAGAAGCACTCCGCCGGCCAGGGTCCCAAGCAGGGCCATGCTGACGCGAATTTGTTTGCCGTGCGTGTGTTCGGCAGCAACGTCGTCCTTAAAATGTAGGTGTTCATGGGCCATAATTTTGTCTCTTGTTTCTCGTATCCTCTTCCGTAGGAGGCTCAGCGAGTCGCCGGTCCCAGATTTTCCTGTTCCATTTGTTCCTTGCTCTTTTTCGGCTTCAACGACGGGTCTCTGTTCAGGAGCACTCTAATCTGAGAGCCCTTTGTCCCTTCGGCAGTCTGAATAACAAATTTTTCATTCGCATTGATGAGGATTTGCTCTATGGCATCCAGATAGATTTTATGAATCACAAGCTCGGGGCGCTGCCGGTATTCGGGCAGCAGACGCTCCAGGTAATCGGCATTGGCTTTGGCGGTTTCCACGACTCTCGCTCGATAGGATCGAGCTTCGGCGATTTTTTCCCGGGCGGTACCGGCCAATTGCGGCCACAGCAGCTCTTGTTCCTGTTCATTAAGCTCGCTAACCGATTTCTTGCCCTTGAGCAGGGTGAATGCGACCGGGCCGCCGGCTTCGTTCAGAGTATTTTCGGCATAAGTCTTGGCGTCAGTGATTGTTGTTTCGCTTCTCTGGCTGGCCATCGTGGATGCCTCAAATGCGCCTTTGACCTGCCGGGGACATTCGCTCCTGGTCAGTTGTACCGATATAACCTTGATTCCGCTTTCGATTATGTCCAGCTTTTCCTGCAACAATCGTTTTACGTGTATCGGCATTCTGTCCCGGCTTGAAATTGCCTCATCGATCGTATAATTGACCATTGCTGTCACGACGCTGTCATCGAACAGATTTTTCAAAAGCGGCGTTATGCTTTTTGTGATCACATCGAAGTAAATGTCGCCGGGTTTGAAATCTTCGACGTGGACGTTCCTGAAGAAACGTTCGGGATCGTCAATCTGGTAGGTCAGTTGCCACTTGGTATGGACGATGTTATAGTCGCTTCCATCGGAGCCGGTGTTTACCCCTCCCTGGCTGCCGGGCCCATTCGCCGAGGCGGCCTCAATTCGCTTTTCGCCGCGAGTGATGCAATAGCCGTCGCGAAGCGGCTCCAGCGCCTGATTAGGTGGGACCGGACGTTGTTGCCCGGAAAGTATTTCTGATTGTGTCTGAAAATACCAAAACGAGTCGATGGGCAGGTTCACCTGGGTCTTCACGGGAATCTTCAATATTTCATCTATTGGATATGGGAGAATCCAATGCGGGCCCGGGCCGAGAAGTCTTTTCTCGCCCACGCCGCGAATCTTGCCGAATCTCAGGACAAGCGCCTGCTCTTCGGAGCCGACCGTTTCAAATCCCGATGCCAGAAAAGCAACGATCAGCACAATCATGATTACCTTCAGAATAATGAAGCTGATTCCCAGCGCCTCGGACAGGCTCTTACTCGCGGTATCAAGCTCATCGCCCGCAGGTTCTGCCGGTGCCGACAGCGGCAAATTCTTGTTTTCTTCGCTATTTTGTTCTGTCGTCATATTGATTATTCTGTATTATTTTTCCGCATTTTGTGGTTCGAGGGATTTAATATCGGGCATTCCCTTCAGCAGCGTGAACGGCACCATATCGGTTGGTGTGACAAATGTCGTTCGGTCCTCCAGTATTTTCTGGAGTGCTTCAAGATTACGCAGGAGCATTGCAAGCTTTGGGTCGGCATCGAGCATTTTGTAGTGTTTTGCCGCTTCGGCGTCACCCATGCCCCGGGTGACCTTTGCTCTGGCTTCGGCAGCCGTAATCAGCTCATCGCTTTTCGATTTGGCGTCGGTTCTGATCTTAATGGCTTCGGCGTTTCCCTGCGAAGTGATTTTTTCGGCCTTGCGGTTTCTTTCAGCCATCATTCGTGCAAAGACCTCTTTGCTGACTTCGGCGCTGACTTTGAGCTGCTTGATCCCAAGGGTCTTGATTTCGATGCCGCACATTGCGTCTGCGACGGCCTGTTGAAGATCGGTGAGCATTTCGGCCTGGATTTCTTCAAACTTTATTTTCGCAGGATCGCTGTTGACCAACTCCGAAAAGTAATGCCTGCCGATCACATTATTTTGTGTGTTGCGAATCCGGCTGCGCAAAAATTCGTCCTCGGCTTTTTTGTCGGTCTTAATTGCGTTGAAGAATTCCAGCGGTCCGGAAATTTTCCAAACCACGTAGGTGTTCACGATAATGGGCTCGCCTCCCGCTGTTCGCGTCTCTTCCATTTCAATTTCAAAGGCCCGCATGCGGGAATCAAACGAATGGACCTGCTGGATTGGGAACGGCCACTTGAAGTACCAGCCCGGCTTGGTGAGCGGGCGTGTGGGCTTGCCGAACGTCGTGACCAGGCAAGATTCCGTTTCTCGTACCTGGAACGAGATCAGATAGAGGCCCAAAATAACGACAATCAATGTGACAAAGATTGCAATGGCTATGTTTTTCATTTTTCGCTGCTCTCCTCAATGACGCCCGTTTCGTAGATACTGGGCGACAGGTTTTCCTGGAGGTCTATAATCGTAACCTGTGTATCGTTCTGGTCGGCTACGACGACGTATTTCCGCACGCCGTCGAGCGCTTCTTCGAGCATCGCCAATCGCTGCTCGTGGACATAAATTTCAGGTGCGGCCCTGTAGGCTTTGAGCTGGCCGGCAAAACGCTCGCCGGTCCCCTTAGCAAGTGTTTCTTTTTCGAAGGCATAACGTTGTGATTCTCTCAGTGTCTTGAAAATAACGCCCTTTGCTTCTTCAAAGGCCGTATCGAGCTGCTTGCCAAGCTTCTCTATCTCCTCCGGCGTGTTTACGTCTTCAGCCTGCCTGTATTTCAATGCGAGCCTGTAAAGCTCATCGGCTTTCTCTACGGAACCGACGAGAGTGCTCAGCATCATGTTTCGCTCGGCCTGGGCCTGAAGGATAAGCGACTGCTTTTGTTGAATGGCACCAATCACTTTTTGATAGGCCGCTGCGACTTCCGTCGGGGGATGAACGCCCTGTAAGCCGAGGAATACGATTTCAACTCCCAGGCCCTCCTCGTCGGCGGCCTTCTGAATTCTCTCGGTTAGAACCTTCCCTGCTTCTGCTCTGCCGATTCCAAGCAGGCTCTGATCGATGTCGGTTTCGTCGTTGGCTTCTACCTTCGCGCTGGCTGCAAATCTCGTAAGCTCGCGATAGCAAATGGATTCGAGCAGTTTCTCCGGCTCGTTATGATTGTATATAAAAGAATACAAATCCTTGATTCTGTATTGAACGGGCACTGCGGCGATGACAAGACTTACCGGTACGGTCCCGGCCAGCGACTCTGTGCCGCTCTGCGGGCTGGCGACGAGCAGTTGATATTCTTTTTCGTAGTGCGCCTCGCCCCACAACAGAGGCCTATGCTCCACTTCCCCCGTCTGTGGATCAACCTTTGGGACGAAGCCGATGCTGATTTCCGAGATCATCTTCGTGGGGTATTTATAGGCAATATCGATCGGCCAGGGCCATTTAAAGGCCAATCCCGAATCGATAAGCCTGACTTCGCCAGACTCGTTTACCGGATCGCAGAAATGCTCTATTATTGCATGTTCGTCAGGCGCCACTACAACGATACAGCTAAGTAGATAGAGCGTTATGACACCAAAGAGGACCAAAGGAACAATCGCCTGTTCGAGCAGTTTATAAAACCATGTTTGAGATGCTTTAAAGCCGAACTGATAGTCAATGGCGTCTGCGAGGCTTCGCAGGATACCACCCGGCTCATTGATCACCCCCAACAGTCTGCTGTCGAAAGCGCTTCTGCTGTATCGGCCCTTCAGTCTTGGACGATATATGTCCATTATGAGATTCAGTGCAGTTTCGGCGCCAAGGACAACAAGCAGGGCCGGGATGACCATTGCTATTATGTTTATCGGAGCAAGAAAATTGAACAGGTAAACCAGTGCAAGTATCACGGCCAAAGCAAAGCACAAGACCGCCACGCCGAGCAGGGAACTGCCGCCGGCCCTGAGCGGTTTCCACTCCGGCTGGCCCGACATGCCCGTGGCGTAGCGTGAAATTAAGAAGCTGATAAATGCTATGGCCGTCATGCAAATTCCACAGAGCAGGGGCTGTTTCAGCTCGTTCTCTGCTGCGGCGCCGACGGTATTTAATAAATATAGACCGATACCTATTTGGTAGGCGGCGATAAGTGCAGAAAATATGGGAATGAACCATTTTTCGAATATCTCAAGTCTGCGCTGGGCTACGGACAATAAGGTGGCACGTTCACTCCTGGCTTGAAAGATTGCGGAAGTTTTCTCGTCTCTGACTAATTGGCCGGCATCGAGTTTTTCCTGCTCGGCCAGGCTGCGCTGATAGAACTGCAAACATAAAACGAACCAGGTGAGAGCTACGGAGAGGATCAGCCAGCTAACCGCTGAGACCGCAAAAAAACCACTCCATCGGCCCAGGAAAAAGGCAATGCCAAAAAATATGATGCTCAGAATCAAAGATACCAAGGCTACGTGTACGGGGCGTTTGGACGATACTGTCATTTTATATCCCGGTATTCCAGTTTGAACAAAAAATTTCTAACAGAGTATCTATTCAATATATGTCTTATCCGAATCCAAAAAGTAATAAGTTGTGTAATATATCAACATATGTTATTTTAGTACAGGGACAATTGTTAAAAATTTTAAGCCCTTAATTTTAAGAGCATGAGTGCCGCGAGTCGGAACTGAAAGATGAATAAGTTATTTACTATTGCAAAAAACACTTTCATAGAAACCCTGAGACAGCCCATTTACTCCATAATTATTCTTGCTGCTTTGTTATTGTTCTTTATAAGCCCATCTTTAACGATGTATACAATGAGCGACGACAACAAGCTCTTACGCGAGATAGGACTATCTACGTTATTTTTGACCAGCTTGTTCATAGCAATTTTTTCCGCTTCCGGAGCTGTTGCACAGGAGTTTGAGAGCAAGACTATAACAACCGTTCTTAGTAAGCCTGTCCAGCGTCCGATATTTATTATTGCGAAGTTCTTAGGTGTGACCGCCGCGGTGGTTCTGGCGCATTATATATGCACGGTCGCCCTGCTGATGTCGATCAGGCACGGCGTACTCGAAACGGTAAACGATACGCACGACTGGACGGTCATTGGTACAGCAGGAGTTATTATTTTTGCCGTGCTTCTGCTAAGCGCTTTTTTCAACTACGCTTATGATTGGAAATTTTCTTCGACAGCGATGGTTTTAACCGGCATATTTGCTACATTCGGCATCGTTTTCCTGACTTTTATCGACCGAAACTGGCAATTCAAGCCGCAGGAAAACGGCATGAACGCCGTCGATATCTACGGTTCTGTCTTGTTGCTGTTAGCTGCTTTGATAATCGTGGCGCTGGCAGTTGCGCTTTCGTCCAGGTTCAATATTGTCGTGACGCTCTCGGCCTGTATCGGGATTTTCCTGCTGGGCCTGGTCAGTGATTACGCATTCGGCAGATTCGCCGATGCACATTTATGGGCTAAAATTGGCAGGT
>JBARRE010000141.1:0-10016 GCA_049644065.1 Sedimentisphaerales bacterium
TGCGGATGCTGTGGCCTGCCGATTGATGTCTGCGCGTGCTGAGGATGTTCCTCATCTGCGTATGGGCGCGGAGCGCCAATTGGGTGTGATTGATCTGGATCGGATGTCAATCACACCTGAGCACTGGCAGGATTGGGCTTGCTGCTTTGCGAAGCCGCCGCAGAATCTGTCCATCGAATTTCCTAATATTACTGTCAAAGACAACAACTCGTGTAGCGCCTGTCAGTCCACATTACTGTTGTTTCTGAAAGACTATGCGGACCGCATTTTCGACTATTTGCCGGACCAGGATCGTTTGGATGTCGCTATTGGAAAAGGCCATACAGATCTTCCTGAAAAGACGCTCTGTATTGGCAATTGTACAGCCGGATGCAAGCAAAACAATCCATATGTGCCCGGTTGTCCGCCTGTGGCCAGTGAGATCCTCAAGAAACTGACCGGGCGTACGACATTAGATAATGAATGAAGAGGGATGTTGGTGACATACCCGGCCCGCATCCGACATTCATAAAAGAATCCTTGAGTACCTGTGGCAATGGTATTAAGATACTTTTGTTGCTGTTTGGACCTGTTCCGTCTTACAGGAGTCTGTGGATGACTATAAAAGAGCATGTGCATTTAACGCTGCAACGAACATTGGATGGTACTCAGGGATGGGACGTTTAGAATTTCTTGACTATGCGATCATAATTGCCTACTTGCTTTTTGCTCTTGGCACGGGGATCTACTTTTCCAAACGGGCCTCGCAAAGTTCCGAGAATTATTTCCTCGGCGGCAGGTCTTTTCCGTGGTGGATGATTGCCGTCTCGATGGTCGCTACCAGTTTCGCATCGGATACGCCGCTGGTAGTGACAGAATTAACCCGCACAGACGGACTTCAACGAATCTGGTGGGTGTTTGTCTCCGTGCTGGCGCTTATCGTCGGGATATTTCTCTTTTCGCGGCTCTGGCGGCGAGCGGCTGTTATCACTGATGCCCAGTTCTACGAGTTACGCTATGAAGGCAAGTCAGCGGCGTTTCTCCGTGGATTCAGGGCGTTTTTCGCCGGCATCGTACAAAACCTGCTCACTATCGGCTGGGTAACATTCGCCATGAGCAGCATTATTACGACCATGACGGATATACCTAAGTGGTGGGCTATCGGGGCCTGTATGCTTGTAGCGCTGGTCTATGCGACTTTTTCCGGTTTCTATGGCGTAGTCGTAACCGACTTTATACAGTTCTTTATCGCAACTTTCAGCATGATAGCTCTTGCCGTGATCGCGGTAGTAAAGGTCGGAGGACTTGGCCACGTATTGGATACGATCGCAGTCACCGAAGGTTACGGGCCGAGGACGCTTTCGATTTTTCCCGATTTCAAAAGCTTCGATCTCGACCTGGTAAAATTGCTGATATACTTCTTCATACTGTGGTGGATCGATGCCAGCGGGTATAATATGCAGCGTATGAGTGCCTGCAAGAATGAACGCCATGCGGTTCTCGCAACGATATTCTACGCGATCTTTCAGTGCTGCCGGCCGTGGATATGGGTGGTTGTAGCACTCGTTTCTATCGTGCTTTTCCCGACGCTGACCGAACCATATAATGATACACACGCATACCCTCTGGTAATGAAAGAATACCTGGGACTCGGCCTTAGAGGTCTGCTCGTTACAGCCTTTCTCGCCGCTTTCATGTCAACGATCGATACGCATCTCAACTGGGGAGCATCTTACATGATGACGGACGTGTACCAGCGTTTTATAAAGAAAGATGCTACGCAGCGACATTATATGATCGTGACAAAGATAGTTGTTGTTCTTATGATGGCTGCGGGTGTTGGCATCACTGTGTATCTTGCCTGGCAAAAACTTACGGTTTCTGCGGTGTGGGAATTTTTTGCTTTTATTATGGTTGGAGGCGGCATGATCAGTGTTGCCCGCTGGTTCTGGTGGCGGATAAATGCTTATACGGAGATCACAGCAATTGCTCTCGGCCTGATACTTGGTTTTGCCAATCCGTTCGTTCCAGCAAGCATTGTAGTATTCGGATACCCCTGGCCTGAGATGCCCTTTGAAATCAAGATAGCTGTCTTGACAGGTATCGTTGTGCCTGTCAGCATAATCGTAACGTTCCTCACGCCTGCCGTGTCGAAAGAAAAACTCGAAGAATTCTATCGCAAGGTCAGGCCGGGCGGCTTCTGGGGTGTTCTTAGCAGTGACATCCGGGAACTGCCCGGCAAGGCTTTGTCTCTATCTACAATAATCGATGTCACGGGCGGTATTATGCTCTGTTACGGCATCTCCCTCGCGATCGGCTATTCAATACTGTTGAAATTTGACAGGGCGGGAATTTGTTGCCTGTTGGCTGTCATAGGAGGATTAATTGTTTTCAGGTGGTATAAAAAAGAGGTTAGTGTGCTCGCACAAAGTGGCAGTTTCAGTGATGACTCAGAACGGCAAGCTCAACAACAGGATTGACCAGATGAGCATAATGTTGAAATCATATAATTGATAAAAGGACGCAAGTTGATCACTAAAAAAACGTCAAAACCAACTACGATAGCCTTTCTCGTCGTATCGATATTGGCCGCAGTATTCGCTCAGGCAGGCGAAGTACGATCCAGGGGTACGGCACAGAAAGCCATCACTGCGGTACAAAGTATGCCTCGCGTGCCGGAGCCTCTGGCGGTGCGGGATTGGCGTGCGCTATCAAGGTCATACTATGAACGCATACTCGACCCGGAAGCTGTAGGGGATGGCTTTCCCGTTGTGGAAATCGAAGCCGGTAAAGTTGCGTTTAGAATGAGGTCGTATGTCGGATCGGAACTCGGTGGAGAAGGAGTCACATGCTTGCCGGCTGTGGTCGGGGCAAGATTAGCCGGACTCGATCCCAGAAATTTCCGCGGTATCGATTATGTCTCTCGTTGTAAGGCCTGGTACGATCCGGTGCATGGTTTCTATCGGCATGCGGCGGGAGATAGTTCTCCTGTGGTTCATTCAGGCATATATGGTTACTGGAATGCTGTTGTGGGAACGATGCTGGCGGCACAATATCCGCAGGACGCACAATTAAAGCATCAGGCAGTAACGGCTGCCAGGGCATTCCACACAATCGCTCGGGGCCTGGGCTGTCCGGACCGACCAGACTATGATGTGCTCGGGTGGGATTTCGAGAATGAAAAACCGGGAGGGCGTAACGAGCCGATGAATCGACTGGGTCACGCTCCATGTATAGCCTGGATGCTGCTGGTGGGCGCCACAATGACGGGAGATGAAGACATGGTCGCCTGTGCCAGAGCAACCCTGCAATGGTATGCAGAGAATCCCGGGCGCTATGAAATTACTCACGTTATGGGCCCTCTTGCCGCGGCACGCCTGAACGCCCGGGGTGGGCCGCATGTCGATATCGACCGCATCCTATCGGCTTGGTTCGGAGATGGGGACCCGAAGCGTCATACATGGCGCATCACTCGGGGTATGCGATTCGGCGGCATTACCTGCGACGGCCTGGACGGCGCTCGCTGGGGCGACGATGGCTTCTACGCGTTCACGATGGGATCGCTGCAGGGACCGGCATGGTTGATTCCCGTTGTTCGTTACGATCAGCGTTATGCACGTGCGATTGCCCGTTACGCCTTGCATGCAGCTAACTCGGCACGACTGCTCCAGGGCGAAGGACTGGATGCAAGTCACCAGGATCACGCCGTGTGGAAGGCCAGGTGGGATCCGCAAAACCATCTCTTCTACGAAGGTCTGAAGTCCTGGGATCCTGGCCCCGATCGTACCTTACGCCCCTACGCAACCGGCGATCCGGTCCTGCTTGGGTGGAATCCGGGGCTCTCACGAGTGGATCCTAAGGAATATTTTGTTCAACGGTCAGAGTGGTTTGGAGATAGTGCCTACAACCTTTCGCTGTACATGGGCAATCACGTCGGTTTCCTCGGAGGGATCGTCGATTTGACCGATGTCCCGGGTGTCCTGCGCTGGGACTGCCTGGCCACGGACTGGTTCCATCGGCCCGCATATCCAACTCATCTTTACTACAATCCCTTCCAAAAGCCCCGAACTATCACGTTGCATCTCGCTCAGCCTGCTGACTTGTACGATCTGGTTGCGGGTGCTTTCGTCGCCCGCAACGCAAAGAGCGGTGATCGTTTGACGCTCGAACCGGACCAGGCATTGGTGCTCGTTCAGGTGCCACTCGGTTCCAAGATAAAACGCCAGGCGACTCAACTTGTGGCCGATGGTGTTGTCATCGACTACCGTGCGCTTTCTTCATCGTCTCCGGAACCTCACGAACAGCCGAATTCGTGACCCGCAACAATTTGAGAAGTTATTAGAGTATAATAGGGACGGATCCAATTATTGGTGCCATTTTGTTCTCATAAAACAGGTGCGTCCCTAATTAATTCCCAGGAGAATAGGCGGCCTAAAGGATGCAGAAAGGTGTGGCGTAGACTTCTACAAGCAAAAAGATAAGCCTGATCCCTTTTCCTTTGTAAAATTCTTTTATTAACCTTAAGTTAACCTTTGTTTTTTTAATGAAACCATTATATATGTAAAATGTCATTTAGAGGAAACACATTATGAAGAAGATTATTTTTCTAATCTTATTACTCATTCACACCTCATCTGCGTCTGCGAAGCTTATCCTGCAGGAAATCCGTACCGCTTCCAACAATGTACTGGTGGCGTTTTTTATGAGCGATAAGGTTGTGGCGACCAACTACAATCAATGGATAAAAGAAGTAGTTGATGTGAACGAAGTTGAAACCGATGATATATCGGCATGGAAAATTAACGGCAAACAACCATCGGCAATCCACAAATTCGTGACCGAATCCTCAGCTACAAGCTCTGAGCCTAAAAGGTGTGAACATCGTATCTATCTTGAGATACCCCAACTTATCAACGGCGCACAATACAAACTCGAGACTCCGCATGGCGTTAAAACTTTTGTTTTTAATGACCGCACTATGTTTTGCGAGTCCATCAAAACGAACCAGAACGGATATAGTGCTTTATCGAGCGTCAGGTATGCCAATTTTTCAATATGGATGGGAACAGGAGGAAGCAAACAGATCAGTGGAGCACTTCCGGCATATGAAGTATTCGAAATATCTACCGAACGCCTCGTGTCTCGTGGCAAGCTCCGGGAAATTGGCCCGGACGAGTCATCGGGGGATTTTGTGTACCGCATTGATCTTTCAGAGGTTCCTGAGGGAGGACCTTATAGAATAACAGTAGACGGCTTCGGCTGTTCCTGGCCTTTCGGTGTGGGGGGTGATTTTTCACGGCGGCTGGGATATATTTCATTTCGCAGTCTGTACCATCAACGGTGCGGCTGTCCGCTCAGAGAGCCCTATACATGGGATATAAGGATGAATCCGTGTCATACTGTCTTGTATAATGTGAACGCCCCTCCCGGAGAAGCCAGGTTGGATGTCAGTGGCACGGAACCGTCGTTCAAATGCTATGGCGGTTATCATGATGCGGGCGATGCAGACCGGCGCATATATCACCTTGTGGTGCCGCCCATTCTCCTCACCACCTATGAGGCGTTTCCCGATTATTTTACCGATAACCAGTTCAATATTCCTGACAAGTTTGATGAAGATTTCAACATTGCGGGGAAAGGAAACGGCATCCCCGATATCATCGACGAAGCCCAATGGGGTACCCTGATATGGGAATATCTACAAGAGCCGAGCGGAGGCGTTCACTGGGGCACGGAAACGAGGGGATATCCCGAACCGTTTGCCGCACCGATGGATCAGGATACAAAAAAATACGGCACCATACGTATCGATAAGCTGTCCACTTCTATGGCAGCGGGACTCTTTATGCATCTTGCCAGGATACTAAAACCGTACAAACCCGAGCGTTCTGAAACGCTGCGGCAGCGGGCGGAAAAGGCGATGGCATATGTGGACAGCGCCGCAAACGATCCGCAAAAACTCTACTTTGCCGTACAGAAATACCTTCTAACCGGCGATGAGACTGCTCACCAGCAAATCAAGGATCTCGTGGATGTGGTGGATGATTATATCACGAGCGCACCGGATAATCCCGGACATTTCGGCGGTCCGCATTATGTGATGGCAAGTTATTTTTATTCCTATATGATCGAAAAACAACGACCGACCGATCCGGTAATCGTTCAGCACATGAAAGACATTTTACGTAAAACGGCAGACAGGCAAATAGAAATATTCAAATCATTCGCTTACCCGATCGGTAATTCCCTATCGACCAGGAGGTGGGGATGGGGATGTAATGTTGCTCAGGGACAGTATGCATATCCCTGTCTGTTACAGTGGGGACTTACCAAAGAGCAGATATATATCGATACTGCAAGCCAGTTAATGGACTATAATCAGGGGCTCAATCCGATCGGTAAATGCTATGTCACTGGAATCGGTTTCAACAGGGTCAGCAATCCTCACGATAGGGAATCGGCCTATACAAAAGACAAAGGATGGGGACCCAAACCGGGAATTCAGGTCTATGGGCCGGGAAACATCCCAAGAAGAATCCAATTTTCCATAATTCCAAAAATATCGACTTTACCGAGGGAACGTCAGTGGGTTGATCATTTATATACATATATATTTAACGAGTTCACCGTTCATGAAACATTAGTGTATCCAGCAGTTGTTTATCCGGTCCTGGCCCAAGGAGGAACATGGGATGATACCAAGGACCCGTTTGCTGTTCAAACGCACATAGATAATCCATAATCAGAGAATGAACAATTAAAACAAAAAGTTTTTGATACTGTTACTGAAAGAGAAAAGGGCTGGTGTTCAATAGCGGCGGATGTAAAAATCATATTCGACTAACCTTGTCCCCGAAAATTGACCCAGTTAAAACATAATTCCAATATAAGGTAACATGCGGGTCGTACAAGCATACCGTAGCCGAAGTTGGCCTATTTCCTGCTGGTGATATATCGCAATTCATTTAAGGATTGAATACGAAATCAAGGTCAGGTACCATAAGCAAAGTTCATCTGCTTCCGAACAGGTATGCGGTTATCGCAGCCGAGAAATGAGATGTTCAAGTGATGAACGAGAAAAAGATCATTCAAAGACAACCAAGGTAAAAGTGGAGCGTCGACAGCGTATCGACGATTCAAGGACAATAATGAAAATGAGGGGTAGCTTCATGAAACGGCATGTCGTAACATATGGGGCAGGCTATTGATATCGGACAGAGTACTATGGTCTCGTCGAACGTGTCGCGACCGGAGAATCATATATGAGGTAGAATAGAACATTCAAACAAAGGAGCACAGAAATGAAATCTAATAGAATCTCGTGGCTCGTTTCTTGTTGTGTTATTCTTGCTGTTCTTGGTGGAGTCGCTTTGGGCGCGCACGTTTACAACGGCCCGTACGCCGGGGCGAACCTGGACCGTGTGGCGTTTCCCATGGGTGGTATCGGGGCGGGGATGATTTGCCTGGAGGGAGCAGGGATGCTAAGCCACTTCTCACTTCACAATCATCCAGACATCTTCCGCGAGGAGAAGGTCTTCGCGGCGGTGTGCGTCAAGGGCGACAAGAACATCGCACGCGTGTTGGAGGGGCCGGTTCCGAAGTGGAAGATATTCGCGATTCACCCGGGCACCGGGCAGTACGGCGGGCCGGGCAACGGCCTCGGGGAGACCACCTACGGACTGCCGCGGTTTCGCGAGGCGAGCTTCAACGCGCGATTCCCGTTCGGAACGGTGACACTGGCAGATCCCAAGATGCCTCTGAAGGTTGAAATCACCGGCTGGAGTCCGTTTGCACCGCCCGACGCCGACACGGCATCACTGCCGATGGTGGGGCTGGAGTACAAATTCGTCAACACCTCCGGTAAGAAAATCGAAGCAGTGTATTCGTTTAACGCCGAGAATTTTATGGATATGGAGGGCAATCAGGAGTTGATCAGGACCATCGAGAGCGGATTCATTCTCGCCCAGCCGCCGGGCGGCAGCTTGAAGAAGCACGATGAGGGCTACTTCGCAGCTTTTGTAGATGAGCCTGCCGCCAAAGTCAACGCTGCCTGGTTCCGGGGCGGCTGGTTCGATCCGCTGACGATGGTCTGGAAGGACATCGAGCAGGGAAAGTGCTACGACAAAGACTTCCCGCAGAAGGACGGACCGAGCCCGGGGGCAACGCTGTTTGTACCATTCGAGCTGGCCCCGGGACAAACCAAAACGATTACCCTGAAGCTGTGCTGGTATGTGCCTTACAGTGACGTGCGCAAAGGCGGCGGAGCACCTGCGGCCGGCGAAGAAGAAATGTACCGACCCTGGTATGCGGGCGTATTCCGGGATATCGACGCCGTGGTTCGCCGCTGGCGTGGCAGCTATGATAAGCTGCGGGCCGAGAGCAGGAAGTTCAGCGATTGCTTTTACGAGACAACGCTGCCGGCCGAAGTGGTCGAGGCAGTGGCGGCGAATCTGACGATACTCAAGTCGCCCACCGTTCTCAGGCAAATCGACGGCAGGTTCTGGGCATTCGAGGGATGTCACGACCAGGCTGGCTGCTGCCACGGGTCATGTACGCATGTATGGAACTATGCGCAGGCGATACCGCACCTTTTCCCCTCTCTCGAAAGAACGCTGCGTGAGACCGAATTCTGCGTCTGTCAAAACGACCAGGGACACCAGAATTTCCGCAGTCCGCTGCCGATAAGCGAGCCGGGCCACGATTTCCACGCCGCCAGCGACGGACAACTGGGTTGCGCAATGAAGCTGTATCGCGAGTGGAGGATAAGCGGTGACACCGAATGGATGAAGAAGCTCTGGCCCCGGGTCCGGCAGAGTCTGAACTACTGCATCGAGACATGGGACCCTAAGCACGAAGGCATACTCCGCGAACCGCATCATAATACGTATGACATCGAGTTCTGGGGCCCGGATGGGATGTGCAGCAGCTTCTATCTCGGCGCTTTGAAGGCGGCGGTGGCCATGGGCCGGGAAGCCGGCGACGACGTATCACTCTACGAAGATCTGCTCACCAAGGGCGAGAAGTTCGTGAATGAAAAGCTTTTCAATGGCGAGTACTTCTATCAGCAAATCCAGACGGAAGGGCTTCGAGCAGGCAGTCCTGTTAAGGTCCAGAGCATGCAAAGGAGCTACACGCCCGAGGCCCTGGAATTACTGAAGGCTGAAGGGCCCAAGTACCAATACGGAACAGGCTGCCTCTCCGACGGTGTGTTAGGCTCCTGGCTGGCCGCGGTCACCGGACTCGGAGACGTACTGGATCAAGGCAAGGTAGACAGCCATCTGAAGAGCATTCACAAGTACAATCTCAAGAAGGATCTTTCGGAACATGCGAATCCACAGCGTCCCGGCTATGCCATGGGCGATGACGGAGGCTTGCTGCTCTGTACCTGGCCGAAAGGCGGGATGCCGTCTCTGCCGTTCGTATACAGCAACGAAGTCTGGACCGGCATTGAGTACCAGGTGGCGTCGCATCTAATTCTTCGCGGCATGGTCGATGAAGGTCTCGATATCGTTCGCGTAGCGCGCGACAGGTACGATGGACGCGCCCGTAATCCGTTCAACGAATACGAATGCGGCCACTGGTATGCACGGGCCATGTCCAGCTACGCCCTGCTCGGCGCCTACAGTGGCGCCCGGTACGACGCCGTGGAACGCATCCTGCACATCCAGCCGCCGCTCGAAGGGGACTTCAAGGCATTCATATGCACCGCCACCGGCTACGGCCACGTCGGCGTCAAGGATGGCAAGCCCTTCTGCGATGTTGTCAGTGGCGAGATACCGTTCAAGAGAATCGTATACGCCGCGCCGTGATCCTCAGCTTTAGCACCATGAAGCCCATACTGTGGTAGACCGGTTGGGGGGTATTTCTTTCACGGCCCAGTGCGCTCGCGTTGGCCGGTGGGACTGGTCAAAAGATTTTGACAGATTTTCCCTTCCTCGGCCTGCAGAGAAAAAACCAAATACAAAAAATTACTCCACAATTGTCAAGACTGGATGTTTTCTCAAGACAGGCCGTTGCTCGGATCACACTAAACGCTA
>JBARRE010000142.1:0-8910 GCA_049644065.1 Sedimentisphaerales bacterium
TTGGGGTTTGTTTCCACGCTGACAATATATTTGCGCTGCCCACGCCTCTGTATAACGATTTTGTTTCCAGGATTTCCGGGTCTCAGGACTAATACTTGTTTGGCTTTGGCGGCAGCTTTTTGAATCAGCTCTGCGCTATACTGGCAGTCCAAACCTTCATCCGTGTAATAAAGGATTCCTAAAGGCATCTTTTGTAAGCAACGAATGTTTCTTAATCCGCGAAGAACATATTCCAGCACAACCAAAGGCGCACGCGAAAGTCCTATCCCCTCACCATACAACCACTCCGGATCTCTGCGAAAAGACTGGGATGGAAGGGTGCTTTCTACCGGCACATCGAGGTGACCGACAAGCAGTGTCCCACCTGCAAATCCTGCCTGTGTTTCCCAGGTTCTCACGAATGAAATATTGGTGAAATCTTGCGTCGATTTCAACCCAATGCTTTCCATGCTATCGGCCAGTTTCTTAAGCGCCTGCTGTGTCCCGACCGGATCGTTGGACCGGCTGCTCAAATTGGTCCAGTTTTCAATCTGGCGCTCAATGCGATCTCGCCGTTCAGTCAGGAATGTGTGGACCAGTGCACCGGGGTCACTGTTTTTCAAATTGAGCTTGCGGGGCCGTGGAGTGCCGAAGTATCGAGTGCTGGCCACTTCAACCAAACGGTTGATTACTGCGCTAAAATCCAGACCTGCTTTGGCGGCGCCTATCAAATATGAACCGTGCTCGCCCAGACTCGGCAGACTATTGACTTCTAATATATAGAAATTGCCCTGCTTATCCCGACGCATATCCACCCGGGCACAGTCATAACAACCCAGGACATCAAAGGCTTGCCGAGCTATCTTCCGGGCGTATTCCTGTTGTTCACGAGTCAACGATGCAGGGCATTTGTAATTGATTTCCCTGCCGGATCGGCGAGTCTTGTCCTCATAAGTGTAGATTCTTGGCCCCTTTCGTCCGAATACCAATTCAACGGGGGCGAAGATCTCAGGAGGATTGTTGCCGATAAGGCCGACATTGATTTCTTTACCTTCGATATATTCCTCAACCAACGCCGGTTGCTTGAATTCATCGATGACAGCTTTAATTCCTTTTCGCAATTCGTTTTGATTATGAACAATTTGAATTCCAAACGACACGGCTTCATTCTTAGGCTTGACAATTAAAGGGAATTTCAAGTCGGGCAATTCATCCTCCCAGGAATCCATGACCGCAAAGTCAGGTGTGGGAATATCATGTTGGCGAAAAATCATTTTAGCAACGACCTTGTCTAACGCAAGGCCGTGAGCCAGGGGACCGGAACCCACATAGGGAATCCCCACCATTTCCAGGATACTCGGTATATGAGCATAACGTGCTTGACCCTGAATGCCATAAGAGACATTAAAAACCAGACCCGGCAGTTCGCCTTTAATGACCCTGGGCATAAATTGTTCTAAACGGTCAATCAGATCCTTACCGCCTTCGAAAGCTTTTACTTGATGCCTGCCGGCACGCAGGGCATTGGCAATACGCTCAATGGTCTTCTTTGCGATAATCTCTCGGTTGGGTATACCGAACAGATTAATAACTTTGCGCAAATCATGGTTATAGACAATAGCTACTTTCACGGCTCGTCCTTCAACAGGTTGATTAACCGTTCATCCCTGCTCAGCCACACCGCTGAGCTTCATTTCTAAGAAAAGAATACCAAGTCTGTCTTAAAGATTCAAGTTTTTTGGCTGCTTGCGGAACGTTCTTCGGGCAGAATAGTTGGCCGTACCATATCGGTGTGATGACGGTGAAAGTGCCCGCCATTTTTCTGCGAGCCTTCCCTATTGATTTTATTGGGGACGCTTATTTATTTCTGCCGAGGGAATTAAGAAGTACGGTATATTTTTAGCTCAAAAATTAAAGATAGCCACACATTGATGGTGACGGGATTATTATTGACGTTTGCTATTTCAGTCTTCGTTGACGGACTGATAGCTTGGAGCGGGTAGCGTTCAGCGGACAGCAAATGGAGTCTTGTGTTTTGTCACTTTTGCCTTTGACCTCCTTCGGCTTCGCTCACATGTGGCGGGACCAGGGCAGGCTTTACGATTTGCGATTTGCGATACCTGCTTTCGCCGGCACAGGTTTACGATCTGCGATTTGGCCAGGCGGCCTTGAAGGCCCAAATTATTTGGTCTTGGCGCGGGATTAAAAAATAATATATACTCTATTCGAAGCCGGCCCTGGCCGGATAGTGCGGAAGGGCTGAATGCCGGCACCTGGACTATCGGCCTGGCTAAAACCGGCAACGAAGTAGGACTCTATGAAATGGAATTGGCCGCTTTGTCTGCCGAGGAAGTAAAACGTAAAGTAGAGAGAGCTGCGGACGGCCTGGCCAAATCCGGCGCTCATTATGTCGTCGAGTTCATTTCAGACGTGCCTCCTGTCATCGCTGAAATCGAATAGAGGCTAAAGATGGGCGACAGGCCATAAGGATTTAGGAGTTATTAGTGTATTGGAGCGAATAATGGCCTTACAAATAGTAAGGAACTATGTTGACGGTAAATGGATCGAACCTGATAACAGCGGCCATCTGGATATTGAGAATCCAAGTACGGGGCAGATCATTGGCAAAACACCGCTGTCAACCGTTGCCGAAGTGAATCGAGCTATCGAAGCTGCCGCCGAGGCATACAAGACCTGGAGCCGGACTCCCGTGGCCCGCCGGGTCGAGCCTTTGTATAAGCTGGATGGGCTGCTTCGTGAAAACGAAGAAAAAATAGCCCGAACTCTTGTTGAGGAGATGGGAAAGTCTCTGCCGGATGCGCGGGCTGAAATGAAGCGGATCTTCGAGAACATCGAAGTTGCCTGTGCTATGCCCGTATTGCAGCAGGGGGACAAGCTCATCGGCGCCTCCTACAGTATTGACGGCGAAGTGATTCGGCTGCCAATCGGTGTTTTTGCTATGATAGCGCCATTCAACTTCCCGGCTATGGTCCCGTTCTGGTTTTTACCTTATGCTATTGCTACTGGAAATACCTATGTGGTCAAGGCTTCGGAACAGGTGCCTTTGACGATGCAGTTGATTACAGAATTTATAGACCAGGCCGGATTGCCCAAGGGTGTCTTCAATCTTGTCAATGGAGATAAGGTTGTCGGGCAGGCCCTTATTGAAAATCCCGCAGTGAAAGGTGTTTCCCTGGTTGGATCGACGCGAACGTGCAGGATCGTATCCGAAAAGTGCGCCCAAAACCACAAGCGTTGCCAGGCGATGGGGTCAGCCAAAAACCATCTTGTGGCTATGCCCGATGCTAAGGTCGACGATATGCTCCGCAATATGATTACTTCCTGTTATGGTTGTGCCGGGCAACGTTGCATGGCAGCCTCGGCGATAGTAGCTGTAGGCAATGACATGTACAAGACTGTCTGTGAGAAGTTTATTGAAGCTTCCAAAAACGTACTCGTTGCAAATCCGCTGGATCCCAGGGTGGCCGATGAACCTATGGTTATGGGTCCGGTTATTTCGGCCAGGTCAAAACAATCCATTCTCGATATGATCGAAACCGGTATCAGGGAAGGTGCTACCCTGGCTCTTGATGGGCGTGACATCGCAGTGCCTGGTTGCGAAAACGGCCACTTCGTAGGACCGACCGTATTTACCGATGTCAAGCCTGGAATGGAGATTCACAGTACCGAGATTTTCGGCCCGGTGATAGTTGTCCTGAAGGCCGGCTCGCTCGACGAAGCAATAGGAATCATAAACGACCTTGATTATGGCAACGGCGCATCGATTTACACTCAGAACGGCTACTACGCCCGCAAGTTCAAGCTCGAAACGCAGTGCGGGATGATCGGCGTAAATGTCGGCATTCCGGCACCGGTTGCGTATCTGCCTTTCGGAGGGATGAAAGCCTCGCAGTTTGCAGATATCAAAGCCCAGGGCAGGGAGATTATTAACTTCTTCACGGAAGGCAAGATAATTACCGAAAGATATTGGCCCGAGAGTGATGAAATTTCGGATAATCACACATCGCAAACCGACGGGTGATATATTGGATTAGACCTTTCAACCCGGCTGGGGTAAAACGAAAACTATAAACAGAACTATATCAAAATTGCTCCTGACCCCTTAAATTCCTTGATTACAACATATTTGGCCAACCAGTCCAAGACCAGTAGAGTAATAATTTTTGTTGTTTGTCATGCTGAGCGTAGCGTAGCGCAGTCGAAGCATCTGGCCGGGATATAAAATTAATGTTACGACATGCCCAAAACAAGCAACAACTACATGAAAAATCCACTTTGAGTAGAAGCAGCACTTCTATCCTTCCCATTCGACGGGCTCAGGGCAGGCGTGAGATTCGTATATTCAGTTCTTTTTCTCTGTTTCTATACGTCTTTGGCACCCCCTTTTCTCCTTCAACCTCATAAAGCGGCATACGGCCATAATAATTTCAGCCTACAACGACTGGGGCTCGTAGCCGAGCTTGCCCCATGCCGCTTTCTGGACTGCGTGCAAATCCGGGTTCCCCGGCTGAGCATTATCAGAGATTGTCCCTTCAGCGAGTTTCACTGTGCGTGGATCTTTCCATTTCCAGTAGTCGCTATGACCGTCGGCGAATGAGAAATTCGTGCCGTCCCCATGCCGAACCGTCGGCAGGTCCCACCAGCTTTCCTGGTCGTAGAACACGGTCCAGCTATCGGGCGATATCTTGCCTTCGTCAATGAACACGAACCGTTCTCCGGGCCTGCGGATCTGGCTTAACCGCTTAATCATCAAGTCCGTGGTTCCCGGTATGCTCGTCGCGCCATTCATCGCATCGACGATCGCGTATGTCAGCACTTCTCCGCGAATTCCGGTGGGACATTTGAAAATATCGACATCATTACAGTATGGGTAGAGTATCCCGTCTTTGAGGTGTTCCCGCAACTCTTCAGGAGTCCCGGTAACATTCCAAAGCGCGCCTATCCAGGCCGGCTCGTCCGTCCGCGGGAAGAAGGTGCTGCCGTTGACAATCTTATCATCGTTCTCATACGCATACATTATCCACGCGAGGGTCAACTGCTTGACATTGCTCAGGCACGCGGCACGCGATCCCTGCTCTTTGACCCGATTAAGGGCCGGCAGCAGAATCGCCATGAGAATGGCAATAATGGCAATAACAACTAACAGTTCTATCAATGTAAATCCGTTTCGCTTACGCATAGCATTGGTCCCTCACTTCTGAGAGAGATTTAGTTTTTTCGATACGCTTCTCTGCCATGATTATAACACAACCAGTTGTCCGAATGCAAGCAAAACAGGAATTCTACGGCCGAGCGAATGATTTCGAACAAATCACTAACACCAGCACAGAAAACTTCGGCCAATAAGAACTGAGCCCAAAAATGTACCGTACCACTTAAATTCCCCCCGCTTGAAAAAGGGAGGTTTTTTACCTGGATTACATCTTGAAATGTGTTATAAAATCGGTGGAATATTAAAGGCTGGGTACTTGATGTTGGGAGCGTTACCCAATACATTCAAAGTACCCGTGAACGGTGAGGCTACTGCAATGAAAATAAGACTTTTTGACCGATGTTCGGACAATCCTATCATTTCACCTTTGGATATGCCTTTCCAGGCCGCAGGCGTGTTAAATCCCGGGGCCACCCAATACGGCGATGAGGTCCTGTTGCTGCTTCGAGTTGAGGATCAAGCGGGGTACTCAAACCTACACGTTGCACGCAGCAAGAATGGCGTGGATGGTTGGGAAATCGAGTCAGAACCATTGCTCCGCTACGGTGGGTCTGAATGGAGATATGAGCAGTGGGGCTGTGAAGACGCACGGCTGACATATCTTCCCGAAGAGAGATGCTGGTACATTACTTACACTGCGTATTCACCCGCAGGCGCGGCTGTAGCGTTAGCTCGCACTGAGGACTTCAAAAAGGTTGAGCGGATCGGCCTGATTTTCTCACCCAATAACAAGGACGCTGTTCTATTTCCCATGAAATTCGGCGAGCGATGGGGTGTTCTGCACCGGCCTGATGCCGGCGGAATAGAACACATTTGGTCTGCCTACTCACCCGATCTTGTGCATTGGGGCGAGCCGCATTGTGTGTTGCCGGAATTAGCAGGCCCGGCCTGGGATGCCGTCAAAGTCGGAGCAGGACCGCCGCCGATCTTAACGGAGCACGGGTGGCTGCTGATATACCATGGGGTAAAAGGTTACGGCGGTCATTTGGTTTATCGAGCCGGTGTAGCTCTCTTAGATAAAGACAGGCCGCACAAGACGATTGCTCGCTCGCGTAACTGGATTTTTCAGGCCGAAGCGCCCTACGAACTGTCTGGATTAACGCCAAACGTGGTATTTCCCACGGGACTCTTGCTTCGAAGCGATGAGCTGTGGATGTATTATGGTGCGGCGGACAGTTGCACCTGTCTAACCACGGCAAAACTTGACGAAGTTCTGGCCTTACTGGTTGATTGATTTCGTGTATTGAAGTTCTTCTACTTCTGTTTATTTACAGTCAGTTACACAAATCTCGACATACGCTATACGCCATACGCTATACGAGTTCATTTACGTCCTTGGCATCCCTTTTTTCCTTAAACCTCATAAATAGGTAAACGTCCCTAATAGTTTCGAAGCGCCCTACGAACTGTCTGGGTTAACGCCAAACGTGGTATTTCCCACGGGACTCTTGCTTCGAGGCGATGAGCTGTGGATGTATTATGGTGCGGCGGACAGTTGCACCTGTCTGGCCACCGCAAAACTTGACGAAGTTTTAGCCTTACTAATTGATTGACATCTCAGTCATGTCTCCATTCAGGGTTAAATAGGGATCAATTTGAAAATAAAGACTTATCCCGGCTGGCCGGGATTCCGAAATTTTGCACCTGTGGCGGGGCCATTTTAATCTTTGAGTTTGGTCACGGCCGGAGGCCGTGATAGGTGTTGAAGTTCTTGTTCTTCTGGTTCTATACGGCTTTGGTATTCCTTTTCGACGTTAACCTCATAAATTAGTAAATGTGCCTAATAATTTCAATCTAACCTGTTGTAGGCTGTTAGCAGTTTTTCAATGTGCTCTAAGCTTCTTTGGTCCCATCCACTACTAGATTTCTTAAATGTTTCTCGTCTTCCCTCTTCATCTATCACGGTACAACGTCCAGCTGTTATCTCGACCTCCACACGGACCTTGTCAATCGTCAGTTTGATGACTGCACCAACACTCTCGCCGACAATTTTATTAGAAACCCCCAAATCATACCGTTCAGCCAATCTTTCAACTTTTTCACGGAACTGAGACGTATTATGCTTCATTGCTGTCTCCTTTCTTGCATGGAAAAATCCATAATTGAGAATGGTTGCCGATTTCGTGTATTGAAGTTCTTGTTCTTCTGTTTCTACATGTCTTTGCCATCCCTTTTCGCCTTCAACTTCATAAATCGATAAACGTGGATCTTTTCAACGGCCCCAACATACCTAATTATCCTTGAAATAGACAACGTTGTTAATTAAATTAGATACGGCTACATATCCATGGATTTCTTAATAACCTCGGCAACGAGCGACGACCCAACGGATGTAGCAAAGTCCAAGGCCCAGTTACCTGCAGACTTTAGATGTTGCATGACACTGGGGCCATCGTCCTTTTTTGCAGCAAGTTCAGCCTTTGCAATTTCGCCCCCTGCAACGGCTGCCTCCGCAGAGTCACCTGCCTGAGATGCTATTTTCTTCCGAATAAGCTCTAACTCATTTGCAAGAACCTGTAGGTTAACATCCTTCTGACAGTTATTCCATAGCTGATTGAATGTCATGTCATGTGCGTGTGCATGTGGTCCTTGCGCACCTACTTGCCCAGCTTCATACGTGTCTCCCATGTTATCTCCAATCTCTTGATACAAATGCATGTGGATCACTGCGTTGGATCCTTTTGAGAACATTATGTTAAAACCGCTACGATCCGCCTGATCCTTCAATATCTTCTGGATTTCCTCTGGCCCGACAGGATATTCCCTATTTATAGGGAGTTTCGACATATCAATCTACCCCCTTGTTACCCGACGAATGTAAGGAAGAATGCGCTTTGTCGACAGAATTCTCAACCTCGCCGAGGAATTTTCGGATCTTACTGCCTGGAAGCGAATCATCGAAAATGAGAGATACCGGCGTATTCACTGGCTTAGTGCTGGTAGTCCTTTCAAGAAGTTCTTGTGCCGAAATCACCTTATCGTCTTTCAATATCTGCTCGGCCACCAACCGACTGAATAGTGCCACTCGACGTCCTACAGATTCCAAGGAATTCTCGGTCGGCGCTTCGATTTCGAGCACAAACTTCTGCCCCGTAGTGTGGAGATGAGGAATCGGCATGCTAATCCGTAAAGGCTCATAAGTCTCAGAACGTAATCCTCCTCTCCTCCAGATATGTGTAGGGGTCTTATCACCTGGCCCAGCTTTAACTATTGTGACCCGTGCAAATTCGAATATATCGGCGGCCTCGCAAATAGCGCGCCACCAGGAATCAAACGAATTGGCCGCATGCATTCTCAACAGAGTTATCTCGAAATAATCCTTTTCTTGTTTTGTCTGATGAGCAGTAGAGAATCTCGTTTTTAAGGCAGCAAGCGTCTCCTTCAAGCTGAATGAACCAATAACCAGAAATACAAACAGGAGCATGAGCAATGTACTGAAAAAGATAATAAGGCTGTATATGCTCCGGGTGACCATCATAAACAGACCAAGCCCGGCAGAAAGAAGTGTAATGGTGTACGCAACGATTACCACAAGCCGCGTTCCCAGTCCCAAGTCAATCAGTCTGTGATGGAAACGGTTGCGGTAGGCAAGGAATGTTGATCTTCCTTCAAGGAATCGCTTCAGCATTAAAAATATCATATCAACAATGGGAATTCCCAAAGCTAATATCGGCAGTGCAAGGCCCACCAGGTCGGAA
>JBARRE010000143.1:0-23331 GCA_049644065.1 Sedimentisphaerales bacterium
GAGCAATCCAGGGAATCAATATCTAATTGACGGCTCAACCCAATGGCAGGTAAATCTTGAAGCACTTGGCAGGGGAGGAGACCTAATTAGCAGTATTAATAATGCTCGCGGTCTTCCGGACAATCCTACTAAGGCGGACTTTGAAAATTACGAAAGGGATGTTATATGGAGAATAGAAGGCCCTTCGAATGTATACTTGCCTTTTGATATATCTGACGAGTTGATCCTGCGAAATCGCTATTTTGTTGACCAAAATGATACCATTACGCGTCTTAAAGGTGAATGGCCGGGGACATTTGATAGAGGAAGTGCATATGGCAAGAATTTCCCATACCAGCCGGGTGACGACGTGTCAGCTTGGTTTAACAAATCCGGCAATGGAGACTCTTCATATTATATCCCACGTCATATAGCTACCACCTATAATATTGACCGGATTATTGATCCCAACGGCAAAAAAATGGTTAACGTCAACAGGATATATGACCAAAACGATCTGGGAGAATTATCCCATGCAATATGGTTGGGACTGAACGATGCTGGTTTTGATGATAATCCTCTCGCTGTTCAAATAGCCGTAAACATAAAGGACTATGTGGATTCGGATTCGGATGTCACATATCATAATGGTTATTATGGTTTTGAGAGCCCTTGCATATACATTTCTGAGCTTGCCTACGATTATAATTCTGTTACTGTGGGCGACCCTCCAACTACAACTACTTACAGGTCTTATGCACTCGAACTCCATAAACCTTACACTGAAGATGCGATAACGGCTTCTGGCCTCTGGCGACTTAATATTGACGGTACAATTATTGATATTGATTCGTGGCCTCAAAACGAAAAAGACTTTTATGTAGTTCAAAATCAAGGTGAAAATGCAGAAATCACCGTAGAAGACGCGGATGCTGTTGTGCAGGATTCTTCATTGTTGGTCTTCGCTAACAGCAGTAAGGTAGAGCTTAAGCGAAGTGTTGTCGAGCCAAATGGAACGACTACGTATATCATAGTTGACTCCATATACGTGCCGGGTTGGTTAGTTTCCGAAGACAAAGACAAGGATGTTAAGAGTTTCCAAAGGGATATTACTCAGCACAAGTGCATAAGGCGTTTGTGGGATCCTAACACGAAAACGCCGACACTAGGAAGCATAAATAGATATGTCTATCCAGAACCATCAGATTCCGACAAGTTGATTCAGGCTCATCCCGCAAACAAGCCCTTTACGAATATAGGCGAGATAGGAATGATTCTAACTAAAAGTGCCTATTCACAGGCAGTAAATCCAATCGGACCGGAAGATACTGAGGACAGTGTCAGGCTGAATCTGGCAAATCCTAAGTTCCAACAGATCTTTAAATATCTGACCGTTTTTGATCCATTTGACCCGGAGAAGTATGGTAACGATCTAAATGAAACGAGAATTAAGGGTAGGATAAATATCAACACCGCACCATGGTTTGTTATTGCACAATTGCCGTGGATTACCGATCCGAGTTTACTGCGGAATGATCCGAATAGATACGATTTAGCTAAGACAATAGTTGCCTACCGCGACAAAGGCAGGGTATTTGATTCCACTGATCCACCTGATCTGAAAATAGACTTTGCGGAACTGGATCGTTCGACGTTAACTGGCATACCAGGTCTTCGAGAAGATTTAGGCTTTGAGACCATTGGTGAGTTGGCAACAGTAGTACATGCACAAGATAAAGACCCCGCCTTTCGCAAATTTAGTATGCGCTATTATATATACGATGGAGATGAGGCAGGATTTCCTGATCTACCGACCGATGAAAATCCGACAGGAGGTGACGGTGCCCCAGATGACTTTGAAGAACGCGATTTGATTTTCTCAAGGATAAGCAATCTTGTGACCGTGCGAAGCGATGTTTTTACCGCTTATATCCTCGTTCGCATCGGCGCCGACGGCCCTCAGAAAAGAGTCCTGGCCATACTCGACAGAAGCCAGGTGTCATCCCCCGGCGGCAAAGTGAAAATCCTCGCCCTGCACCCCGTTCCGGACCCAAGGTAAGAGATTTCCGATTTTCGAATTTCGATTGTCGATTGTAATACGTTTATTTTAGCTTTTCTGTTTGGCGGTTATGCGGGATTTGGCCATAATCGCAGTCAACTCGTCAGCCTCAGCGTGTAATTGTGCCACGGAATCCGGCTTCAGGATTTTAGCTTCAATAAGCATCTCAAACCAATAGGCCGATTCGTCGGCTTCCTCCTCTACTATACCTAATTTTGCTATGAATTCCGCTTTTGACCTGCCTCTGCATGCAGCACGGTAATTTGCGCCTACCGAAGTATCAGAGCGTAGTAATTGGTGACCTATAGTGGTTGCAGTTTTGGTTTCGGGGAGGCTCTCTACAAGTCGGATCACACGAAGACCAAATTGTTTAGTTCTTTTCTTTAACTCATCGGGAGTCATAATCACGGATTTTACAATCTGGATATAAGGTTTTCAATCAATAATACAAGAATGAAAATCAGCAAACTTAAATCGAAAATCGGCAATCGAAAATCGTCAATGATTTAGCATTTCTACGATCTCGGGGTGGACTTTTTTGTTGGCTGTGATGATCTGGAATTTATGCCCTTCGTAGCTGTCCAGATCGACGGGAAAGATTTTCTGTCCCTGCCAATTCGTGAAGAGGGCTCCTGCGGCCTCGGCGATTGCCGCCCCGCCGGCAATGTCCCACAGCTTTGGAGTATTGGCGATAGTTGCGACCATGCTGCCCTTTGCCACATATGCCAACTGCAGGGCGGTTGAGCCTAAATTTCGAAATCTCGTCTGCCGCATAAGTTCGCAGGCCCAGCTCGGCGCGCCGTTATCAAAATGGCTTTCCAGACCCACACTGGCAAATTCGTTGATGGCCTCTTCGCTTGCGGTGATTCGTCTGCCGTTCAACTGCGCCTTGCGATCCTTGACGGCGGTGAACATCGAGTCCGTAGCGGGCTCGAAAATCACGCCGACTATGGGCTCACCTTCGTACATTACTGCGATGCTCACGGTAAAGAAAAGCATTCGGTGTGCGAAATTATTCGTCCCGTCGATCGGATCAATGACCCACCAGAGCGGCTCCCGGCCTCGCGGGGGCTGCTTGAATAGTTTGCCTCCGTCGCCTTCCTCGGCGATAAAACCGTGATCGGGATAATTCTCTTTGATTCGGTCGATGATTATCTTCTGGCATCGCGCATCGGCCTGCGTTACCAGCTCGTTGGAGTTTTTAATCGAAATCTTGATATAATTAATCTCTTCCATCGCGAGCTGGCCCGCCAGGCGTGCCGCCACGATGGCCGTCTCTAACATGCTGCTCAGATCTCTCTGTTCTAATGTCATATCTTGTTATCCGCCTTGAATCTTGACATAACCATTACGTTGCCCTATTTTAACGTAATGATGCAGGCAAGCCAACATCTAAATAAGCCGAAATTTTTCTACCGTGCCTCGTCCGGCCAGCGGATGGTAGCGGCGATTGTTTGCTTAGGGATAATTGTTTTCTTCGGCGTATTTGCACTTGCGGGACATTGCAAGATTGATATGGGCCGATGGATCGGCTACTGCGGCTTCAAGCAGCGGACCGGCCTGCCGTGCCCGACCTGCGGAATGACTACGGCGGTACTTGCCTTTGCTCAGGGCAGAATTTTCGAAGCCTTCTATATCCAGCCGGCCTGCGGTCTGCTGTGCTCTGTAATGGTTATCGCAACATTCCTGGCATTCATTATCGCTGTTTTCGGAGTATATTTTCGCTTTATCGAACGTTTTTTTACAGAAGTTAAGCTCAGATACATGATTTTAGCTCTGATAATAATCATAGCCGCCGGCTGGGCGGTTACATTGGCCCGAGCAGTGGCGGCAAATAACTGATTTGATGCGTTTACCTGTTGAAAACAGAAAATTGGTCGCATCTGAATAAACGCCACACAAAGCACAAAATCCGGACATTTTCCTTGACGCGAAGGCCTTTCGTCTGGTATAAATAGAAATAGAATAAGTGGAAATCTTTAGAATTTTCATCTTGTGAGGGGGGAGTTTCTACAGTTTATTTCAGATTTTTTATTAAATAAGTGCTCATATTGGCCGTTAAAGGAAGGAGGTAGCATTAGGACCAGAAACCTTTTTCAAGCAAGATGTTTAGTTTAAAATAAGAGAAAATATTTCCAATCGCTTCAGTGTGTGGTCGGAGCGAAATTTCCTATCAGTTTTCAGTTAAAATTAGGAAAAAAATGACCCGCTTAACCATAATTTGCATCAGTTTTATTTATGAAGGAGGAAGTAAGATGGGTAAGATCCAAAGTTTCACTATGCTTGTTCTAATGCTCTCGGTTGCCAACGCTTGGGGAGTAGGTTTCTTGGACGACTTCAATAGATCCGATGGCGATTTAGGGAACGATTGGGCGACTCAGACGGATGGTACCATTGAGGTCAAAATTGTAGACAACGAGGTTCTCATCGCCGGTGAGCAGGGCACCGACTGGGTGCGAGCGGGTCTCTCCCGAGCTGTTGAGAATGAGACGAGAATCTCCTTCGACTTCAAGGCCGATGACAGCTTTAACGTCCACATCCGTCTCAACGACGCGGAAACCTCCGCCTATTTCGAGCCCTACTGGTGGCCCGGCGGCTCCTGCCAATATGCCTCTTCCGAAGATGGCAGCTGGCCTGGCTGGACCGCAATCGACGGTTCGAATATGATCGCAGGAGAGTATAACACCGTAGTGGTGGAGCAAGACGGCGCAGAGTTTACCGTCACCCTTAACGACGTGGTGATCGGCACTATCACCAATAACAGCCTGACCAACATCGGGAGCATACTCATCGCCAGCGATGCCGCGGCCGGCACCACCGGAAGTCTTCACATCGACAATGTGATGATAGGGATTGTATTTGCTGAAAAAGCCAAGGACCCGAGTCCGGAGAGTGGTGCTATCCACGCCGACACATGGGTGAACCTGAGCTGGTCGCCTGGAGATTTTGCCGTTTCACATGATGTGTATCTGGGTGATAATCCTGACGATGTTAACGAGGCCACACGAGATTCAGAGTTATTCCGGGGCAACCAGGACTTGACATTTTATACTGCCGGCTTTCCCGGATATGCTTATCCGGACGGTCTTGTTAATGGCACGACCTACTACTGGCGAATCGACGAGGTCAACGATGCTGATCCGAGCAGTCCGTGGAAAGGTGAAGTCTGGAGCTTCTTGATTCCCCCCAAGACTGCGTACGAACCCAATCCGTCTGATGGTGCTGAATTAGTAAATCTGAATGCGCGGCTTAGATGGACGACAGGTTTCGGAGCCATATTGAGCACTGTGTATTTCGGCGAAGATTTTGATACTGTCAACAATGCCGGCGGGGGCCTCATGCAGGGCAATACGACATATAATCCCGGCCCGCTTAAGTTGGCCAAGACTTACTACTGGCGTGTCGATGCGTTCGACGGTGCCGCTACGCATAAAGGCGATATCTGGAGCTTCACTACTCTCGGTGCAGTCAGCGGACCGAATCCGGCCGACGGTGCTGTGGGAGTAAATCCATTAGTAGTTCTTAGCTGGGACGCCGGAGCCGTCGCCGCTTCGCACGAGGTGTATTTCGGCATGGATGCGGACGCAGTCAAGAATGCTACGACAGCCTCACCCGAGTACAAGGGGCCAAAGGCCCTCGGTGAGGAGAATTATGATCCCGGCAAGCTTACATTAAATACGACGTACTACTGGCGGATTGAAGAGGTCAACGGCGTCAATCCCGATAGTCCCTGGGCTGGCAACGTCTGGAGCTTTACAACAAGTGACTTCTTTGTCATCGACGATTTCGAGATCTACGATGCCAACGACAACCAGATTTGGTACTCCTGGCATGATGGGCTTGGCTACGGCACGCCCGGCACTGGGGATTACTTTGCAGGCAACGGAACCGGTGCTGCAGTAGGCGATGAAACCACTGCTTCTTATACCGAGGAGACTATCATCCACGGCGGCCTTCAGTCTATGCCGATTGCATACGACAACAACAAGCAGGGCTACTCGAAGTATTCGGAAGTGGAACTTACGTTAAGCGACATACGCGACTGGACTGCAGAAGGTGTTGCAAAATTATCGATCTGGTTCCGTGGCAACCCGGCATCTGTCGGCAGCTTCATAGAGGGCCCGGTCGGAACCTACACGATGACCGCATCCGGCGCGGATATCTGGAACGCAGCAGACGAATTTCACTTTGCCTATAAAATGCTTACCGGTACCGGTTCGATAGTAGCAAGAGTTGAAAGCGTCGATAACACCGACGTCTGGGCCAAGGCAGGTGTGATGATTCGCGAGACGCTCGATGCCGGCTCGAAGTTCGCTGCTGTGTATATCACGCCCACGAACGCCGACGGCACAGCTACAAACGGATGCAGATTCCAGGCCCGGACGGACACCGACATTGATGCTACGAGCGACACTGGTGTTGAGACAGCCGAGCAGACGGCAATCGTTGCGCCATACTGGGTGAAACTGGAGCGTGACATCGCAGGCAATTTCAGGGCATCCTATTCGGTCAACGGTTCTACCTGGCAGCAAATGTCATGGAATCCGCAGAACATCTCCATGAGTTCGAATGTCTATGTAGGGTTGGCACTGACTTCTCACAACAATAGTGCCACATGCGAGGCCGTATTCTCCAACGTTACGATTACCGGCACGGTCGGTCAGCAGTGGACGAACCAGGATATCGGCATTGAGAGCAACGCCGCAGAACCGCTGTATGTGGCGATCTCCAACAGCGCCGGTACACCTGCGGTTGTAGTCCACGATAATCCGGCAGCAACAACGATAGATACCTGGACCGAGTGGGTCATTCCGCTCCAGGCTTTTGCCGATCAGGGTATTGTTCTGACCAACGTTGACAGGATCGCGATTGGTCTTGGTACCCAGGGCAACATGACGATCCCCGGCGGTGAGGGCAAGATGTATATTGACGACATCCGTCTGTATCACCCGAAAGAGGCTGCTGAGTAGTGTGCCTCGTCTCCGCTCGGCATGAAGGCTTTCTTCACCCTGAGCGAAGTCGAAGGGCGGGGCCTATGCCAATAAGTTCGGCATAGGCCCCTTTTTTAGTTGCCTCGGCCCAAAGGCAAAGGATTCGAGAGTTATGTATCTCAATTTTGGATTTCAAGCTCGATTTGGCGTAAGTGTGCTTGATCCCGGGCGGCGGAAGGTGTATAGTACGGCGTATGGAAACTAAGGTAGAGATAGTTTATAAGCCTGACCGGTCGACGAAACGCCGGCAGCCGATTTTTATAGCGACGGTGCCGGCAGGATTTCCTTCTCCGGCCGCCGATTACGAGGAGGGAAAGCTCGATTTGAACAGGCATCTTATAAAGAACCCGGCGGCCACGTTCTTTGTCAGGGTTACGGGCGATTCGATGCTCAAGGCGGGAATTCACAACGGGGACCTGCTGGTCGTCGATCGCAGCATCGAGCCGAGAGACAAGAACGTTGTTATAGCCGTCGTCAACGGCGAGCTTACCGTCAAGAGAATCCGCATACGTAAGAATAAATTGACGCTCGTAGCGGAGAACGACGCCTACCGGAGCCAGGAAATCGACGAGAAGATGGAGTTCGAGGTCTGGGGGGTTGTCACTAATGTTATACACGCATTATGAAATATATATTCGCACTTGTTGATTGTAATAATTTTTACGTCTCCTGCGAGCGGATTTTCGAGCCGTCTCTGGAAGGCAGGCCGGTCGTGGTGCTTTCCAACAATGACGGCTGTGTCGTGTCGAGGTCGAATGAGGCCAAGCGGCTTGGCATCGGGAGGGGGGTGGCGTTTTTCAAGGTCAAAGATTTTGCCGAGAAGAGCGGCCTGGTGGCGCTTTCTTCCAACTATACTCTTTACGCCGATATGTCACGCAGGGTGATGGAGACACTTTGCAATTTTACGCCCGAGATCGAGGTCTATTCGATCGATGAGGCTTTTTTGAATCTTTCTGGCTTCGGCGATAATCTGACGGATTACGGCCGGAGAATCAGGCAGACCGTAAAACAATGGACCGGCATGCCTGTTTCGGTCGGCATCGCGGAGACAAAGACGTTAGCGAAGATAGCCAACCGGATTGCCAAGAGGTCGCCCGAAGCGGCCGGCGTGTTCGAGCTTACCGAGCAAGCCCGTATCGACGAGGCGCTGGCTCAGACCGGCGTAGAGCACATCTGGGGGGTGGGCATAAAAACCTGTATCAAGTTGAAGAGAGAAGGGATTAAAACGGCGCTCGCCCTTCGCGGAGTGGATGCCGAGTGGATGAGACGGCGTTTCGGCGTTACCGGCGTCAGGACGGTTTATGAACTGCGGGGCATGAGTTGCTATGAGCTGGAAGAGCAGCCGCCGACGAAAAAGGGCATTACCGTCTCGCGAATGTTCGGCAGAAAAGTCGAGACGATCGAAGAGCTCAAAGAGGCGATAGCCAGTTATGCTTCAAGGGCGGGCGAGAAACTCCGGGACGAAGGTCTGGCCGCCGGGACGATGACCGTCTTTGTAATGACGAGCCGTTTTGTTGACCCGCGGAAGAGATATTTTAATTCGCGCGGGGTTAATTTCCCGACCGCTACGAATTACACGCCCGAGCTTATCGAATACGCGACCGGGGTTGTGCAGCGGCTGTACAAAAAAGGGTTTTTGTACACCAAGGCCGGCCTTATTCTCGGTGACCTTGTGCCGGAAGGCAGAGTGCAGGGCAACTTATTCGACCGGGCCGACAGGCAGAAATCGGAAAGATTGATGCGGGCGGTTGACGCCGTAAATCTAAAGCTGCCGGACAGCCGGCTGATATGGGCGGCCGAGGGCATAGACCAATCATGGCGAACCAAATTTGCCAAACGCTCGAAAAGATATACCACCCAGTGGGATGAGCTGGCCGAGGTGGTGTAGCGTAAATTTTATTTGTTGTTTAGCAGCTGCCATACCTGGGATTGCTAAGTGGTAAGCGGGGAACACAACATATGAAGGGGAAAGTTCACATAGGCATAGCGGGCTGGTCGTATCCGGACTGGAAGGGGATTTTTTATACCGATTCTAAAATCGACCAGCTCGAATACGTAAGCAGGTTTGTCGATTGTATCGAGATTAACAGCACTTTTTACCGGCCGCCTTCTGAAAAGAATACGAAATCGTGGCTTCAGAGGACTTCGGAAAAAAAAGACTTTTTCTTTACGGCCAAGCTGCATCGGGACTTCACGCATAAGGGCAAAATTGATGCCGAGATGGTAAAGTATTTTCATAAGGGTTTTGAGCCGTTCTTAGAGGCGGATAAACTAAAGCATCTGTTGGTTCAGTTCCGGTACGATTTTGCGGATTGCCCGGACAGCCGGCGGCATTTGAGCGGGATAGTGGAGAACTTTCGCGATGCGTTTGAGCTTGTTGTCGAGGTCAGGCATAAATCATGGCAGGAAAAAGAGGCGCTGGAATTCCTGCAGGAGCTTGGCGTCTCGGTCTGTAACCTTGACTATCCGACTACGTGGAACTCGTTCAATTTGCAGCACTGCACGGTAGGGCGGTCGGGCTATTTTCGAATGCACGGCAGAAATAGCGCCAAATGGTTTAGCAAGGCCGGCAGGGACGAGACCTATGATTACTACTACAACGGCGATGAGCTTGCCGGGATATACAATAGGATCGAGAATTTGGTCGAGGCATTTGAATTTTTGACAGTCATCGCCAACAATCATTATCGAGGTGCCGAGCTTGCAAATGCCATAGAATTGAAGGCACTGGTAAGCGGAGAAAATCAGCTTGTTCCCGCCGGTCTTTTGAAAACTTACCCGAATCTGGCATCGGTAGCCTTAAAAACAACCTAAAAATCTGTATGAAAATACCGGTAAGTAAGCCCGGAAAATGAATTTAATGCCAAAAAACAGGTTTTTAGCTTCTGCATATGTCACAGATATAGTCACTCGGATTTTTATTCTTGACATTAAGATAGCTTATCTTGTATAAATAAAGCTGTAGGCATTACTGAATTTCCGGCCTCCCATCAGGTGGAAATTCTATGGCCTATTTCAGTTTTTTTTCAATTAGCAGTTCAAATTTGGCTCATTGAAGAAAGGAGGTGGTATCAAATCACAAAAAGCATCTTCGTCAAATGTGGATTGAATGTATTCGGTTTGTCGAAGGCTATAAGTGTTTTGGTGTGTGGCCAAAGCGAGATTATTTAACTTTTTCGAAGGAGGACTGTTATGTATGGAAAATTGATTTGTTTTGTTGATACTTCGGTGTGTGGCCGGAGTATAATTTCATATAAGTTTTCAGTTAAAAGAAGGAGGATCAAAAATGTTAGCTAAGAAATGCCTTTTGGTGGTAATTTTCACTGTGCTCAGCGTGAGTTTGGCGATTGCGGACCCACCTGCAGTACACCCAACGACTGGAGAACCACTGGTGATAGACTGTCTCAGGGGTACTCCTGATGCAATTGACGGAGATCTGAGCGACTGGAATCTTGAAGCTATGACCCCTGCCGTTCTTGATGTAGTAGAGCAATTGCATTCTGGACAGGATAGCTGGGACGGCCCTGAGGACTGTAGCGGGGAATTCTATCTGCTATGGGATGACGTGAATATCTACATCGCCGTGGTGGTGAAAGACGATAAGTTATCCATGAATAAAACCGGCGGCGATATCTGGAATGCTGACGCTATAGAAGTATTGTTCTCTACGTTAAACGCCGTTGCAGATCATTCTGAACATTACCAGTACGGTTTTACCGCCAATAATCAGAGATGGAACTGGTGCAACATAGACGGTGCTGGTAATATCGAACCTGATTACCTGCAGATAGCCTCATCCGTAACTGCTGATGGATACATCTGCGAAGCCTCTATCGAATACGGGCAGATGCCGTCATTGGACTTTTCAGTAGGCAACACCATCGGATTCCACCCTGTATTCGACGGCACCGACAATGGTGATAGAGAACTTCAGATGACATGGACTGGCCGTGAAGCTCATGACCAGAGTCTCGGATTTGGACATATGGTTCTCTCGGCCGATCCTGTGTCGGCAGGCGAGGCCCCTGTCACGATCCCTATCTCGAATGCGGGCTTCGAGGATCCCGTATTGGCCGATGATGATTGGACCTGGCTCGACATTCCGGGCTGGACCCCGGTGGGTGGCGAGGGTGCCGGCATATGGCACGTTACATCTGCAGACTTTGACCCGGTGGTCGCGCCCGAGGGCCAGAATGTGCTGTATTCCGAGAACGCTGTAGGTGACGCCGGCGGCATGGCGCAGGTCTTGACCGAAACGTTCGCGGCTAACACAGACTACACGCTGACCGTCGAGGTGGGAAACTCGAACTATTACTACTACGCAGGCTATAGCGTCCAGCTCCTGTCCGGCGGCGTTGTTATTGCCGAGGATAATGACACGTTGTGGCCGGAATACTCTAAGTGGGTCACTTCGACCGTTGAGTACACCTACAATCCGGCCGATGCAGCCCTTGTGGGACAGCCCCTGGAGATTCGCCTGATCACTCTGGCGCTCGATAAGGATAACCCTCCCGCAGGTGAGATTGTCGGAGTCGAGTTTGACAACGTAACACTTTCATATGTGGGTGTCATTCCGGTCAATCCCGGAACTGATGGCCTGGTGGCATACTACGCACTTGAGAACGATGCGAATGATAGTTCCGGTAACGGTCTCGATGGAGTTATTGTTGGCGAGCCGGCTTTTGTCGAAGGTGCAGTTGGTATGGGCCTGCAGTTCGATGGAGTAGATGACTATGTTGACCTTGGCAATGACCCAATCTTCGACATTACCGGAAGTGAGGTTACGCTTGCACTATGGGTGAACACGCAAGATATTGGCACAGGCGAGAATAATCCCTGGCTGGGCAAAGGCGACACCTCTTATATGCTCAAGGGTCACAGAGAGAATAATGAGATAGAGTTCTTCATCTATGATGGTGGCTGGATAACGGCTCATGCCGACGTTGGCGCAGATTTTAATGGTGAATGGCACCATGCGGCAGGAGTTTTTGATGGAGAACAGTTGATTATTTATGTCGACGGTGAAGAAGCCGTTGCTGTAGACTATGAGGGTGTTGGCATAGTGCCCAATGCTTACAATGTCGCATTAGGATCAAATACCCAGGCAAGCGGTCGTTTCTCAGAAAGTATCTTAGATGAAGCCATGATCTACAACAAGGCTTTGTCTGCCGGTGAGATTAGTTTCCTTGCTGGTTTTAGAGAGAACTTAGTGTTAAATCCAAGCTTTGAAGAGGATGAGGTCATCTTGGACGATCCGGACTGGTATTCATGGTGCACCTGGAATCCTGCAGAGGGTGCCGGCAGTAACGCCACTATCGTCGATACGGATTCCGTTGATGGCGCAAGAAGCCTTTTGATTGAACCGGTAGGACCTGAGAACTGGCATTTCATTGTAGTGGGTATGCCTATACCGACCGAGGTTGGCGCGAGCTATACTGCCAGCTTTTGGGCTAAGGCTGCAGAACCACGTCCCCTTGGAGTTCAGTGGAAAGCGACGGATAACAGTGATCAATGGGGATATGCCGACTTTGAATTGACGACCGAGTGGGCTGAGTATTCACTCACTGCTGATGCCCTGAATGTCGAGACAAAGCTGGAATTTTTCTGTGCCACCTCTGAAGCTCCATTTTGGATAGATGCTGTTTCTGTCACTGAAGAGTAAGTTCAACTTGATTATTGATGTGAGGCTAATTACATTCCTGCTTTAATGGGAATGAAATTAGGTATTGTGTTAGTTTGGGGCCTATACTGAACAATTCAGTATAGGCCCCGTTTAATTAATTACGAAGGAACAAATACAGGAGGAAGTACGGATTTCTTTCAGTTCTTTTCCACTTTTGTGTGGATCGCACACATAATCGCCCGGATTTTCTTCTTGACATGAAGGTGGCCAATAATGTATAAGTAAAACTATAGGAATTTGTGGATTTTTGGCCTCCCGACAGGTGGAAATTCTACAGCTTATTTCAGATTTTGATTTTTTCGATTAGCAATTCATATTTGGCTGATTGAAGAAAGGAGGTGGAAGCAAATCGTTAAGAATTATTCTCGGTAGAAAAAGATCATCTTTGCCGAACGACAAATAGTGTCCACTATATTTATCTTAACTTTTATGAAGGAGGATTATTATGTGTAAAAAAGTAGTTTATCTGATTTCTCTTGTTCTGATACTGAGTTCTGTTAGTTATGCCGCGGATATTCATTGGACCGGCTCCGGCAGTGACAAACTCTGGACCACCCGTGAAAACTGGGAATTAAATAAAGTCCCTACTGTTGCCGACAATGTATTTTTAAATATGCCGGCGGCAAAAGCTGGCCCTATTTTCCAGGATGGAATGGATCTGAAGATTAACGGCCTGTCCACTGAAGTGGCAGGTGAATCTACGATGAAGATGACCGGCGGTACGCTTGAAATAACAGATTATATCTGGTGGGGTGATGATAATAATAACCACGCCATATTTACTATGAGCGGCGGTACGATAACGGTCGGTAATGAACTCGAGCTCGGATGGGGCGGCGGTTCAGGTACCTGGACCATGACCGGTGGTACGGTCAGTTGCGGAGAATTAATAATACCGACGGGCAGCGGAGCTGCGGGAGAACTTTTCCTCCATGGCGGCACCGTTAATGTTGGCAGCGATGGTCTCGAAATGAGTGATGTCGGCTTGATAGATGTCGGCGACGGCACACTGATTCTGGAAGGTGATCTGACCGCACAAATCAATGATTTGATCGACGCCGGCCAGATTACTTTCTACGGCGGTGGAGGCCTGGTCGTACTGGACTATGATAACAGAAATCCCGGTATGACCACACTGTCGGCGAGATGGACGGGAAAGGCTTACAATCCTACTCCGGCTGATGGTGCTTATCAGGAGGATACATGGGTGAGCCTTGGCTGGTTGCCGGATAATTCCGCGGCTTCGCACGATGTTTACCTCGGCGAAGACTTTGACAGCGTAAATGACGGTACGGGCGATACGTTCCGAGTCAACCAGGGCGATTTGTTTTATATTGCCGGCTTTCCGGGATATCCTTATCCGGACGGCCTTGTCCCCGGCACGACTTACTACTGGCGCATCGACGAGGTAGAAGCCGACGGCATAACGAAACACAAAGGAGATGTCTGGAGCTTTACGGTCCCGCCAAAGACCGCTTATAATCCAGACCCGGCCGACGGCGCAGAATTTGTAGACCCGAATGCGCTCCTAAGCTGGACTGCTGGGTTCGGCGGAAAATTGCACACAGTATATATCGGCACCGATTTTGACGATGTGAACAATGCCACTGGAGGTGCCTCACAAGGTCCTACGACCTACGACCCCGGTACTCTTGAATTAGAGAAGGTTTATTACTGGCGGGTCGATGAGTTCGATGGAGCCGATACTTATAATGGCGATGTTTGGAGCTTTACGACTCCCGGGGCCGTGGGTAATCCGGTGCCGGCCAATGGTGCCACGGATGTGAAGATGACGGCAATACTTAGCTGGACTGCGTCCGATAGCGCCGCTTCTTACGAGGTTTACTTCGGCAAAGATAAAGACGCCGTACGCAACGCCGATAAGAATTCGCCGGAATACAAAGACCCCAAGGCGCTGGGCGCTGAGAGCTATGATCCAGGGAAACTTGCCTGGTATCCAACGTATTACTGGCGGGTGGATGAAGTCGATAGTCTTGGTAATTCGTCGAAAGGTCCGCTCTGGAGCTTTACTACGGCCGACTTCATTTCGGTGGACGATTTTGAGGATTACGATGCCGGCGATAACCAGATTTGGTACGCATGGCGTGATGGGCTCGGCTACGGCACGCCGGAGACGCCACCTTACTCTGTGGGTAATGGCACGGGCGCTGCTGTGGGCGACGAGACGACCCCTTCTTATTGTGAAGAAACCATTGTCCACAGTGGCGGAAAGTCGATGCCGGTGGTTTATGACAACAATAAGCAGGGCTATGCGATGTATTCAGAAGTTGGGCTGACGTTGAGCACTACGCGCGACTGGACCGATGAAGGCGTTGGCACATTGACGATTTGGTTCAGGGGCAAGGCAAGTAACGACGCCGAGCCGTTGTATGTCGTGGTATCCAACAGCACCGGCACATCTGCGATAGTGGTCCATGATGATCCTGCTGCGGCACAAGTTGAAGTCTGGACGCAGTGGGTAATCCCGCTTCAGGCTTTGGCCGACCAGGGCATCGTTTTAACCGACGTTGACAAAATCGGTCTCGGCCTGGGCACCCAGGGCAATCTAACGACGCCGGGCGGGGCAGGTAAGATGTACTTCGATGACATTCGGCTTGATAAGCCGACTCTGGGACCGGAGCCGGAGCCGCAACCTTAAGCCGGAGTTTAGATTGTCATGGTCTATAACAAGGCCTGATGATAACAGAAGATATATTGCAGTTAATACGGGGCCCATATCGACACAGTTCGGTATGGGCTCCGGCTATTTTACACCAACGCAATTAAGAGAATTTCCTTGACGAAATGATCTCTAATGTGGTATAAGTGAAATAATGATTATCTGTGGGCTTTTAGTCTTGCAGTGGATGTAATTACTGGTGTTTATTTTAGGTTTTCACGGTAGTCAACCGCCCATATTGATATTTGAAGGAAGGAGGTCAGTTCAAGTCGTAAGTAATATTCCGGACGGACATAAATTCAAATGTAGCAAGAGTGAAAATCATTACGGTAGTTTTTACTTTTTTAACTCTCTTTTATAAAGGAGGATCATTATGTATAGACAATTAATTTGTTTAGTTTCTCTCGTTTTGGTGCTGGGCCTCGTCTGTACAAATGTGGCGTTCGCCGGCAAGGTATGGGAGACTAGAGTCAGCAGTGGTACTGATGATGCTGAACAGGATGTCATCGGCGGCGGTATGGATCCAAGCAGCAGCGACCTGGAGATTTTTGATGATGGCGGTTTGCAGGTAATAGGTCTGCGCTTCGTAGATATCCCCATTCCGAAGGGCGCCATCGTGGATAACGCATTTGTTGAGTTCACTTGCGATGAGACAAAAGGCGGCACACAACCTGTTAGTGTTCTCTTCGAGGGTGAACTGAATCCTAATCCCCCTACGTTTGCCGACGCCACTAATAATATTACCAATCGGCCGACAACGACAGCAAAGGTGGTATGGGTTCCTGTAAATTGGACTGAAATAGGTCAAACGGATCGGAGTTCGGACATCACCTCTATCATCCAGGAGATAATCGACCAGGCCGATTGGACCATGGGTAATGCCCTGGTGCTAATCCTCAGAGACAACCCGGATAATCCCTCCCAAGGTGTTCGATGTGCCAAGTGTGCCAGTGAGCCGGCCAGCGCGCCGCTGCTGCATATAGAATTCAGGGGTAAATTTGCCGTCGAACCCATCCCGGCTGACGGCGGCCTATATGAGGACACATCGGCGGTGCTTAACTGGTTACCCGGACTCAATGCGGTTTCACACGATGTTTATTTCGGCGAGAATTTTGCTCATGTAGAAGATGGCACCGGCGGCACATTCCAGGGCAACCAGGTTGAGGTGTTTTTCGTTGTTGGTATTCCCGGATCTCCTGTCCCGGATGCTCTCGTCCCGGGCACGACTTACTACTGGCGGATTGATGAGATTGAGGCAGATGGTGTTACGATAAACAAAGGTGATATCTGGAGCTTTACTGTTCCATCTTTGAAGGCCTACAACCACAACCTGTCAGACGGCGCCTGCTTTATAGACCCGCAAACAGAACTTAGCTGGACACCAGGCTCCGGTGCAAAAGTCCACACCGTGTTCTTCGGTGACAATTTTGATGATGTAAACAGCGCCGATGTAGGTTCATCCCAGGCAGGTTCAACTTACGATCCCGGTCCACTCGAATCAGATAAGACTTACTACTGGCGGGTCGATGAGTTTGACGGCGTCGAGACGCATAAAGGCGAGGTCCTGAGCTTTACGACTATAGGCGCCAGAGGCACAGGTTTGCGAGGAGACTATTACACTGGCGAGAACTTTGATAAACTCGTGCTGACCCGAATAGACCCTCAGGTTGATTTCCCCTGGCGCGGCAGCGCACCGGATCCGGCGGTTGGCGCGAGCAACTTCTCGGTCAGATGGGCCGGTGATGTTTCAGCGCAGTTTACTGAGACCTATACCTTCTATACTATCACCGATGACGGTATACGTGTATGGGTGAATGGTAAACTGATTATCGAGAACTGGACCAACCATGGAGACACCGAGGACTCAGGAACTATAGACCTTGTCGCCGGCCAGGTTTACAGCATTGAAATTGAATATTTCCAGGCCGGCAGTGGATCAATCGCACAGTTGGGTTGGGAAAGTTCACGCACAGCAAAACAACTTATTCCCACAGACCTGCTATGGCTACCTGTAAAGGCCAGGAATCCGAAACCGCCTGATGGCGCCGTGGATGTCAGGCAAACAACTTTCCTAAGCTGGGAGCCGGGAGAGGCGGCCGCTTCACATCGGATATATTTCGGGACCGACGAAGAAGCATTGAAAAACGCCAATATGGGTTCGCCTGAATTCATCGGCCTTGATGAGCTTGGCGCCGAGGGCTATAATCCTGGACCACTACTTTGGGATACGACCTACTACTGGCGTATCGATGAGGTCGATGATGCTAATCCCGACAGTCCATGGATAGGCAACTTCTGGAGCTTTACGACAGCCAATTTCCCCATCGTGGACGATTTCGAGGGCTACAATGTTGGCAATAACGAGATATGGTGGGCATGGAAAGATGGTCTTGGCTACGCCGCGCATGATAATGAACAGGCCTACCCCGGCAACGGGACCGGTTCGGCTGTCGGCGACGAAACCACCGCTTCATATACAGAGGATTTCATTGTCCGTGGCGGCCTTCAATCGATGCCCTTGTCCTACGACAACAACAAGCAGGGATACGCGATGTATTCAGAAGTGGAGCTGACGTTGAGTACTACCCGTGACTGGACCGAGGAAGGCGTTGACACATTGACGGTTTGGTTCAGGGGCAAGGCAAGTAACGACGCCGAGCCGTTGTATGTCGCGGTATCCAACAGCACCGGCACATCTGCGATAGTGGTTCATGATGATCCTGCTGCGGCACAAGTTGAAATCTGGACGCAGTGGGTAATCCCGCTTCAGGCTTTGGCCGACCAGGGCATCGTTTTAACCGATGTCGACAGAATCGCGATCGGCCTGGGCACCCGGGGTAATTTAACGACGCCGGGCGGGACAGGAAAGATCTACTTCGATGACATTCGGCTTGATCTGCCGGTAGAGGCTGCTCAAGAATAAGTTCACATTTGTGTCGAGGGCGTCCCGCCCTCGAATCGCGGGCAGGATGCCCGCGACACATACATGAATTTGGGGCTTATGCTATTAGTATTGGTATAGGCCCTTTTCTATTGACTCGTCCGGGATATAAAGGATATCTTAATCAGAAATGTCTGATAAAACTCCAAAATATTCCACGCCACATGGCGCCGGTCAATTTGCCACCACACGCTGGAGCGTAATTCTGGCGGCCGGAGACAGTGCGGCTGCTCTGCACGAACCGGCCCTCGGCACACTATGTCAAACGTACTGGTTTCCGCTTTATGCTTATCTCCGGCGGCGCGGCTATGATACCCACGAGGCTGAGGATTATACCCAGGGATTCTTTGCCGGAATATTGGAGAGAAAAGGCATGAAGCAGGCCGATCCGAAATACGGGAAATTCCGCTCATTTTTGCTCGCATCGCTGAAGAACTTTCTGGCCGATGAGTGGGACCGCTCCCAGGCTCAGAAGCGCGGTGGAGATAAAAAAGTTCTTTCTTTGGATTTTGATGCCGCTGCAGGTCGCTATGCACGAGAGCCTGTGCATCACATATCGCCTGAGAAACTTTTCGAAAGATCCTGGGCGCTGACCGTCTTGACCCGCGCGATGGATCGATTGAAAGCCGAATCCGCAGCTTCGGACAAACAACAACTCTTTGACTGTTTGAAAATCTACCTGACAGCGGAAAAAGACGCTATTCCTTACCGTGATGTCGCCGCGAAGCTGGACATGACCGAAGGAGCTGTGAAAGTTGCCGTGCATCGGCTTCGCCGGCGTTATCGCGAGCTGGTGCGGGAAGAAATTGCCCAGACGGTTACTACCGAGGCTCAGGTTGATGAAGAAATACGGGACCTGTTCGACGCCCTGGCATGATAAATAGTTTATCAAAAATTAAATATAAAAAATCAAAATTGCGGATCCCTAAGGGAGACTTCCTTAATTTTACATTTTGCACTTTGATTTTTGAATTTTCTTGCTGATTCTCTGTAACCTTTCGGCTGATTTGCCTTAGTAAAGTCTGAAAGCAGCAATTATAGAGAAAGGAGCAACTATTATGGCTCAGGAAAATCAATGCCCTCAATGTGGCGCGAACTTGCCTTTGGATGCCCCGGAAGGGCTTTGTCCCAAATGTCTGATGAAGGCAGTCCAGCCGAATGATGTCAATGCCACCCTGGAAGAATCTCATCTAATCGAAGGGCCCGGCACGAAAATCGGTCGATACGAACTGCTCTCTCTTATTGGCGAGGGCGGCATGGGTATGGTCTATGTGGCCGAGCAGAAAGAGCCTGTCAAACGCCGGGTCGCGCTGAAAATCGTCAAGCCCGGCATGGATTCCAGGCAGGTCGTCGCCCGTTTCGAAGCCGAACGGCAGGCTCTGGCCCTGCTGGACCATCCGAATATCGCGCATGTATTCGACGCCGGAACCACAGAAGCCGGCCTGCCGTACTTCGTCATGGAATACGTCAAGGGCATGTCCATCACGGCGTATTGCGATGAATACAAGCTCAATATCGAGCAAAGATTGAAGTTGTTCGAACACGTCTGCGAAGGAATCCACCATGCCCATCAGAAAGGGATCATCCACAGGGACATCAAGCCCTCGAACATCCTGGTCTCCGTGCACGGCGACAGGGCGGTGCCGAAGATTATCGACTTCGGAATTGCCAAAGCCACAGCCCGGTCACTGACGGACAAGACTGTATTCACCTGTCAGGGCCAGTTGCTGGGTACGCCGGAGTATATGAGCCCCGAACAGGTGGATTTAGCGACTCAGGACATCGACACACGCTCGGATATTTACTCGCTGGGCGTGCTCCTCTATGAATTGCTGGCCGGCGTGCTGCCGTTCGAGGAGAAGTTATTACGAAGCGGAGGCCTTGCGGAAATTCAGCGAACGATTCGCGAGCAGGAACCGGCTACTCCGAGTATACGATTAACGAATCTGGGCCAACAGGCCAAAACAATCGCAACAAGTCGCGGCACACAGGCAATCGCCTTAGCCAGACGTCTACATCGCGAACTTGAATGGATTCCATTAAAGGCCATGCGTAAAGATCGTTGCCGGCGGTACAGGTCTGCATCTGAGATGGCGGATGATATCCAGAACTATCTCAATGGTTCACCCTTGATAGCCGGCCCCGAGACAGCCGTTTACCGTGCGAAGAAATTCGTGCATAAGCACGCAGGCTCCGTTGTAACGGTTGCTTTAGTTGCCATAGCGATTGTGCTGGGCCTGATTTTCAGCACGGCGATGTACTTGCGTTCTGAAAAGGCGCTCGAAAGAGAAGCCGTCGCCCGTACACAGGCCGAACAAGCCGAAGAAGTCGCAGAAGAACGTTCCGAAGACTACCGTCGTGGGCTTTACGTGAACACTATTCAATTAGCTGATGCAAAATACCATGAGGGCAATATAGGTAATACTCGCAGACTTTTAGAGTCATGCCCCAATGATCTGCGGGGTTGGGAATGGGATCGCCTCAACCATATCTTGGATCAGTCCTTGACGACCTTTGTCGCACATGAAAAGGGTCTTTATTCGATGGCTTTGAGTCCAGACGGAAAACGTATAGTCACGGGCGGTTGGGAAAACGCAGTCAAGATCTGGGACATAGCCACGGGCAAGGAACTAATCACACTCCCCAGGGCCCATGCAGAATATACTAGCTGCGTTGCATTCAGTCCGGACGGCAAACGAATCGTCTCGGATGATGATTCGGGCGTGATCAATATATGGGATATTAACGGCGTCAACGAAGTGGCAAAATCAATAAGACATGGTAATGACTGGATCAGCTCTGTTTCCTTCAGCCCGGATGGCAAGCAACTCGTTTCTGTTAGTAGCAGCTCGAAGGAGATTAAGGTATGGGATACTGTAACTGGTGCTGAAATAATTGCCTTTAGTGGAAATGCAGGCGGAGGAGCCATTGCCGCATTCAGTCCGGACGGAAAACATATAGTCTCGGCGGGTGTGGACGGAGCAATTAACATCTATGACTCAGCCAGCGGCAATGAAGTAATGACGCTCAAGGGAAATAACCGTATCTATGCGGTCTCATTTAGCTCGGATGGCAAGCTGCTCGCATCGGGATGTATTAACAATACGATTAAGATATGGGATGCGAAAACTGGTGCTATCGTGATGACCTTACGCGGACATAACGGGCCTATTAATTCAGTTGCATTTAGTCCGGACGGCAACTATCTCGTATCTGGCAGTTGGGATGGTACGGTCAGGGTCTGGGACATTGCAACAGGCAGGGAAACGATGACTCTGCGCGGACATCAAGATCGTGTCTATTCCGTTGTATTCACCCCTGACAGCAAACAGATCATTTCGGGAAGCGAGGACGGGACAGTCAAAGTCTGGGATGTGACTGTCAATCGTGAGCTTACCGAGTTTCTAGGACATGAAAGTGTAGTGGGTTCAGTAGTGTTTAGTCCGGATGGCAGACGCCTGGTTTCACGCAGTATTTGGGATGGAAAAGTCAAGATATGGGATGTGGCCAGTGCAGCCGAAATTATGACCCTAAGCGGTGGAAGCTATAGAATCGATATCGGCTTCGATTCGATAGCACTCAGCTCAGACGGGAAGCGAATCGCCTCAATTGGCGCAGAGCACGCGATAGTGGTCTGGGATGCTGAAACGGGCGTTGAAGTCAAAACATTAGGCGGGCAAGACGAGAGTATCTATTGTTTAGCATTCAGCTCAGACGGCAAGCGTATTGTTTCTGGTAGTTCTGAGGGAGAAATAAAGCTCTGGGATGTGAAAATAGGTGAGGAAATCATGACATGGGTTGGGGGCGGAAATGGCGTATTTTCGGTTGACTTCAGTCCTGATGGCCAGCGTATTGTTTCAGGCCATAGGAATGGAATAGTAAAGGTGTGGGATGCGGCAAGCGGTGCTAAACTAATGAACCTGATTGGGCATCGATGGCGCATCTCCTCTATGGCATTCAGCCCGGACGGCAAGCGTCTGGTGACGGGTAGCGTGGATAAAACAGCCAGAATATGGGATGTAGTAACAGGTAAGGAGCTAATGACCCTGCGGGGTCATGGTGCGGTTGTGCGTTCTGTTGCATTTAGCCCCGACAGTAAGCGCATTGTAACGGGAAGCGTGGATGGAACGGCCAGGATATGGGATTCATCAACAGGTGCTGAATTACTGACGCTCCGTGCTAATTGTGGTGCGTTTAGCCCTGATGGAAAAGCTATTGCAGGTGGCACTGCGGGAAACTCTGTCGTGCTCTGGGAATCTGCTGTACCCGCCGGTGGTTATGAAGCACGCAAAGTCGGCATGGCCGCGAGAAAACTGGTGGATGAACTGCATGAACAATACCGTTTCTATTCAGAAGTCATAAACAAACTCAAAATGAATGAGAAGCTTGATGATTCTGTTCGTAAAATTGCTCTACAGATCGCCAATTCCCGGCTTTGGGAGGATGAGGAAAAGACGGAATAGGCCGGCAGAACGAGCTGTTTGATGAAGACTTGCGGGCGGGAGTCGAGAGTCTCCAGGTAAAATAGGTAGAATAGATGTTCAAATCAGTCTTGTGGGGGAAGATAGCCCCCCGGCATAGGCCTCGGGGCTGAGTGGGGGAAGGACTCCCTTCGGCTCCGCTCAGGGTGGTGAGCCTATTGATTCATTTCTGTATTGCATTTCTTACGATTGCCGCTACAATGTTTTCGTGCTGCGTTCCGTGTTCTGCGTTCTGAGTCGCTGAACGCTGAACGCTGAACGATGAACGCTGAACTGTTTATATGGAGTTAAAAAATGATAAAGATTCTGATCACAGACAAACTTGCACAGGAAGGTATTGATTTGCTGAATTCCCAGGACGGCGTCGAAGCCGTCGTAAAGACCGGTATAAGCGAAGATGAACTGGCTAATATTATCGGCGAACATGACGGCCTGATCATCCGAAGCGCCACGAAAGTGACCGCTAAGGTCTTGGCCAATCCCGGCAAACTCAAGGGAATCGCCAGAGCGGGCGTCG
>JBARRE010000144.1:0-14161 GCA_049644065.1 Sedimentisphaerales bacterium
TGGCCCCTGTGTATGGAAGCACAACTTATGCACAAACGCGCCGGCGATTTCGTCGGAATGGGCTACACTTTCAATGAAAATAAGGCGAAAAAGGGCGGATTCATCAGCTATACGCCGCACATGAGCGATCCCAGCGAGAAGGAACTCGGCGAATGGAATAAATACGAGATCACCTGCAAAGGCAGTACTATAGAGGCGACTATCAATGGCCAACTCCAGAACAAGGCGACCGGCGTAAACATTAGCAAGGGATACATCGGTCTACAGAGCGAAGGCGTCCCCATCATGTTCAGGAACATCAAGCTAACGCCTCTTCGCTGAACTCAGATGAGGTGATCTGCACAATGGGCGATAGGACACTGCTTGCAGAATTCTGCGCAAAAGCGTACGACAGTGACGCGATCAAGGCCATGAAGATTGGCTAATTCAACTAAATGAAAGGAGAAATCAAAATGAGAAAAGAAAAAATGAGCCTGGTATTAATGGTAGTGTTGGTGGCTATAGGGAATGTGGCAATCGGCCAGGAGAGTCTCAAGGATGTTGTTGAGCAGCAAGGATTTGCATGGATGGCGGGCCAGTGGAAAGCCACCACTGACGATGGACAGGACATAGTAGTGGCCTATCAGTGGGCGGTAAAGGGACATGCAATTGTAAGCAGTTTCAAGATGGGTGAGAACTCGTCGCAAGGTTTGATTTACTTTGACGCCGACCAGCAGCAAGTGCGGCAATTCAGCGTGGACAACCGGGGCCGGGCCACCAAGGCAACATGGGAAGCCCAGGATGGCAAAGCGGTTGCGAAGACCAAGATGGCTGATGAGTATGGACAGACTACTGATGTAGCAATTGCCTATTCGAAGATTGATACCACCAACATGAAGGTTGCAGTATATGGATTGGAAAACGACGAGCTTTCCGACTATCCATTGTTTGAGATAGACTTCAAAAAGGAAAAGAAGTGAGCTCTGGTTTATGTGAGCTAAAATCCCTTCACAGGCAAATGGGAGACAAATGATAAAAAGTTTGATATGCTTTATTCTTCTAATAGTACCTGTCACTTTTGCACAACATTCCATTGAGCGTGTCGAGCCGCCTTTCTGGTGGAAAGGGATGCACAACCCGGAACTGCAAATAATGATATATGGGGAAAATGTTGCTGAGTTGATGCCGGAAATCGAGTATGACGGAATTGCCGTCAAAAAAACGGTTTTAGCGGAAAATAGAAATTACCTTTTCATTTACCTCGACATCGCACAAGAAGTGACCCCGGGTGAATTTACAATCCAATTTAAGAACAATGAAAATCGCGTGATCGACAGCATTGATTATCGGTTATTACCAAGAGAAAAGGATGCTGCTTTGCGAAAGGGGTACGATAATTCCGATGTGATGTACCTCATAACACCTGATCGTTTTGCCAATGGAGATACCAGTAACGATAATATCGACGGAATGTCTGACAAGGTTAATCGCAGCGATAAATGGGCACGGCATGGCGGCGACATCAGAGGAATCATCAACAGTCTTGATTATATTGCCGATATAGGATTTACCGCTATTTGGCTGAATCCTGTCTTAGAGAACAATCAGCCCAAAGCCTCCTACCACGGCTATTCTACAACTGATTTTTATAGAGTAGATCCCCGTTTCGGAACAAATTCGGAATACAAAGAACTTTCCAGCAAGGCCCGGGACAAGGGCATCAAGATCATTATGGATATGATAATGAATCATTGTGGTTCCGAACATTGGTGGATGGATGATTTACCTTCCGATGACTGGATTAACAACCCAAATGATTATTTTATTACGAATCACAGGCGTACAACTTTGCGAGATCCTTATGCCTCAAATTACGACCGTGAACATTTTACCGATGGGTGGTTTGTGCCGACCATGCCAGACCTCAATCAAAGAAATCCGCTGCTGGCCGATTACCTAATCCAGAACACGATATGGTGGATCGAATACCTGAACCTGGCCGGAATAAGAATGGATACATATCCCTATTCGGACAAGGATTTCATGAGTGATTGGACATGCGCGGTTATGAATGAATACCCTGACTTTAATATCTGCGGCGAAGAATGGAGTTTAAATCCTGCGGTTTTAGCTTATTGGCAAAAAGGGAAAGAAAATCCGGATGGCTATACCTCCTGTTTGCCCGGGCTGCTTGATTTTCCTTTGCAGAATGCGTTGAAAAATGCCCTGACAGAGCAAGAGTCATGGGATACCGGGATGATAAATCTTTACGATATGCTGTCGAACGATTTTCTATACGCGGATCCTTTTAAGCATGTTATTTTCCCTGACAACCACGACATGAGCCGTATTTTCACCCAATTGAATGAAGATATCGACTTATTCAAATTAGCGATAGTCTATCTTGCTACAATGCGCGGCACGCCTCAGTTCTACTACGGCACCGAAATCCTGATGTCGAATACCGGAGATAACAGCCATGGTAATATCAGGAGTGATTTTCCAGGCGGCTGGGAAGATGATGAAGTAAACGCATTTACAAATCAGGGATTAACAAACGAACAAAGGCAAGTACGGTCTCTTATCAAAAAACTACTGAATTGGAGAAAGACCGCCACTGCAATACATAATGGGAAATTGATCCATTTCGTGCCGGTAAATGGAGTCTATACTTATTTCAGGTTTAATGATGAAATGAAAATCATGGTTGCATTGAACAAAACAGCGAGTCAACAAAATGTCGATTTAACACGATTCTCAGAGTTGATTAATAAAGCAGCAACAGCGAAAAATATTATTACCGGCAAGGAAATGTCATTGAATGGTGGCCTAACTGTTGATTCGAAACAGCCATTAATATTAGAGATAGAATAAACACCGGTTAGATTTCTTTAAGGCCGACTTTAGGTTGGGTGATGAGACACGATCTGGATTGTCCCTGCAATCGTTCGGACGAATAGGAGAACAACAATGAAACATTCGACCAGGAAATTTATTCTGGTATTTATTGCCGCAGTGATGACGGGAATGCCTTGCATTGCCCGGGACGAATCTCATGGCGTCTGGAAAAGTCTCCCCGACATGGCAGTGCCCCTATGGGAGGCCGAATCCATAAACTGGAACCAGTTCCGCGGACCGAATGGCGCCGGCATCGCAGCCGGATTCAAACCGCCGCTAAAGGTCGTCGCCGATCAAGCAGCATGGAAGACGCCATTGCCTCCGGGGAAATCGTCACCGGTCCTCTGGAGAAACCGCGTCTTTCTGACCGGCGTCGAGGGGGACCGATTAACGACCTTGGCCCTCGATGCGAACTCGGGTAAGGTCTTATGGAAACGGCTGGCCCCGGAGGTGTCGTTGGAACGAGTTCACCGCGTAAACAGTGTCGCGGCGTCCACGCCCTGCGTGGATGAAAACCACGTCTACGTCTATTTCGGGTCGTACGGATTGCTGTGCTACGACCACGAAGGTCTTGAACAATGGAAGAAACCAATTCCCACTCCCAAGAGTATGTACGGGGTGGCGACGTCACCAATCGTGCACGGGCAACGGCTCATCCTGGTCCTGGACGACGATGCAGACCTGACGGGCAGCCGTTTGAGTCGATCCAAGGTCATCGCCCTGGATAAAACGACGGGAGAACTGGTTTGGGAAACACCTCGGCCCTACAATCGAGGCGCCTGGTCCAGTCCGATGATCTGGAAACACGAGAGCGGAACTGAGTTGGTGGTACTTGGCAACGGACGGGTATACGGCTACGAGCCGACCACCGGCGCAGAAAGATGGCACGTAAGTGATTTTTCACGCGAACCCATCGCTGTGCCGGTCGCGGGCAACGGACAGCTCTACGTTTCTGTGTCGATGCAGGGTGGTCGCGGTGACGTTGCATTGGACCCGGAACCTTTCTGGACCGCCATGCTTCATTTCGATCGCAACGGCGATGGCCGAGTCGGACGTGATGAAATTACGAAAGACTTTACCTCGCCTTTCCGCCCCGAGCTTCCTCCCGGGCATCCGGGATTCGGACGTCCCTTGGCTGAAGATCCAGCCCGACGAAAAAAGCAGCAGAACGATCTGTTCGATTGGCGAGATAAGAACAAGGACGGTTTCTGGACGAAGCAAGAGTTTGCGGCCGACATGAGAGTCGGTCGCGGCCAGCCCAACCTGGCTGCGATTCGGCCAGGCGGGCACGGTGACATCACCGAAACCCATGTTCAGTGGAATCTACGCCGTGGCATACCGGAGATTCCGTCCCCCGTTTTTCACTCGGGCCGACTCTATATGGTCCGGGCGGGTGGCATTCTAAGCTGCGTGCACACCGATACCGGCGAGGTGATCTATCGGGAACGGCTGGGGGCCTCAGGACACTACAGCGCCTCACCGGTGATTGCCAACGACCACGTATACTTTTTTTCCAACAAGGGAGTGATCACGGTTGTGAAATGCGGCGAAAAGTTCACAGTGACGCATCAAGCTGATCTCGATGTGTCCATCGCGGCCACAATGGAGACGGCAAGATCCATGCAAAGAATCTCCCAGTGGAGTTTGGTGAAACGAAGAACATTCGTTGGAAGACACCGATTCACGACGAGGGGTGGTCCTCTCCAGTTGTCTGGGGCAACCAAATTTGGCTGACGACCGGACGCGAAGACGGATCGGAACTGTTCGCCATCTGCGTTGACCTCGAAAGCGGCGACGTCATTCACGATATCAAGGTGTTTGACGTGGCAGAGCCGCAGAAGCAATACGGAGGGCTCAACAGCCACGCAACGCCGACTCCGGTTGTCGAGGACGGGCGCGTCTACGTTCACTTCGGAGCCTACGGCACCGCTTGCCTGGACACCGGCAGTGGGAAGAAACTCTGGGATCGCCGGGATCTAAAATGTGACCACCGCGTCCGCCCTGCTTCATCACCGATCATTGATGGTGATTCACTTTTCCTCCATTTTGATGGGGTCGATGCCCAGTTTGTCGTCGCTCTTGACAAGAACACTGGCAAAACCCTATGGCTGCAGAATCGGGAGGTTGATTCAGATTTTGCTGCCGTTATGAAGACGGAGGGCCTCTCTGAAGCCGATATTGAAGGCGCCAAAAAGGAAAAGCCGAATGACAACAGAAAGGCTTACGCAACGCCAACAATAATCAAGTATCAAGGGCAGCGGCAGCTCATTAGCCCTGGGGCTGAAGTCACCTTCCCCTATGACCCTAACACCGGCGAAGAACTTTGGCGCGTTCGTCATGAAGGCTGGGGCTGGAACGCGGCGTGCCGTCCGATCTTCGAACACGGTCTCGTGTATTTTACTACCGGCTTTTCCAAACACTTGCTGGCAGTTCGACCCTCAGGAACCGGCGACGTCACCGAGACGCACGTCGCCTGGAACACTAAAAGGAACACACCCTCAATTCCGTCGCCCCTGATCGTCAATGATCTATTGTTTATGGTCAGTGACGAGGGTTTCGCATCCTGTTTGGAGGCGAAGACCGGGCGTCAACTTTGGAAAGAGCGACTCCGCGCCGGAGGCGACCACTGGGCGTCCCCTTTGTACGTTGACGGCTAGATCTACTTCAGCGGCAAGAAAGGAGTAGTGTCGGTCGTTTCTGCGGCACGAGATTTTCAATTGCTCGCCGAGAACAGCTTTGAGGCAAGCTTCATCGCATCCCCGGCGATCGCTGGCGATGCCATAATTCTGCGATCACTCACACATCTCTACTGCGTTGCTCATTTATCGAAGCCGAAGTAGAGGAAGGGACAGGGAATACCCAGACCCAGATAAGGAGCTTGATTACAACGCCATTGGAAAGAAGATCGAAGCGGCTGTGAATGACTTCTGCCTTTAGAAAATAAAACAAAGGAGAGAAAAACGAAAACAAAATACATAGACAATTTGATTGAAGATAGTATATTTACCAGAATGAGCAGTGGTGTAATAAAGGTCGGTCTAATTGCTTTAGTTGGAACAATGATTGGTGTGGGTGTGCATGGCTGTAAGAATTCTGAAGACTATTACAATCAGGGGGATGCCTATTTCAAGAAAGGTGAAAATGACCGCGCAATAGCAGCCTTCACCAAGGCCATTGAGAAAAATCCAGGGTTTGCTAATGCCTGCTACTATCGGGGGATGGCGTACCATCGCAAAAAAGAACATGACCAGGTCATCTCAGACTACACCAGGGCCATTGAGATAAACCCACAGCCTGCAGTTGCCTACGCCGAGCGTGCGCTCATCTACTACATTAAAAAAGAATATGACAAAGCTGGTGACAAATTGTTTTTCATTTGGCGACAGATTTGATCAGCCCGGCACCGGCAGCGAAGCTTTTTGCGGTCCCAGAACAAGCAATCTCCCTCCCTCGAAAGAGGGTAGGGAGGGAGATTGCGGTCGTACAAACAAGACGGCTCCTTCTGAGCAGAAGGCACCTGCGGTGAGGCGTCAGCCTTTTATCAAACCCTCTTTGGTTCCGGCTCGGCCGGGTTAGGGTAAGCCAATCTCAACCTGGCATATGAAAAGGACGCTGTGAAGTCAGGCGAGCTGTCCGAAAAAAAACCTAAGATGTGTTACACGATGTTTTGGCGTCCTTTGTGGAATGCTGTGAGAGTTTTGTATTAACCGGCAGTGCAGGAAAACCAGGTCAAGTGATGAAAAAAACCGAGGTCATGGTACGTTGAAAGAGTGCCAACAAAATGCTGAATTTCCAACGAATTCGTACATTCCTGAGCCTTTCTGGCAGGAATATTAGCCGGATTGACGGTCAAAAGAGTTGAAATCGAACCGCATATTATGCTATTATAGAAAGCGTGGCGTGCAGGAGCACTGTTTATGAAGTCAAATAGGAAATCCTGGTTCAAAAGGACATAGATAACGGAAGAACTCGGAATTTATCTACAATAGATGTCAGGATTCGTACCCGTCAACCGTTTTACTTTCAAGATGACAATCTCAGAGCAGGACATTCTGCGGACGTTGATGAAATCGCGTGACCGCATTGCGGCGGCGGCTCGGGTGATGTCTGTTCTGCTGGTATCCGTCGTTATCACGGGCGGCGGGTGTTCGCGCACAGAGCATCGACTTCAAGCGGATCGAGAAGCGTACAATGTGATCGCCGAGCGAAACGTTGATCCGCGATGGCGCGCGGCTGACTATAGCATTGAGATTGATCCTCGCAGTCGATACTTTGATCCCTGCGATCCGGATCGACCTCCGATGCCCCAGGACGATCCTGCCTCGCACGAGTACATGTGTCTGGTTGACGGGAAGAAAGGCTTCAAGCACTGGGATGATAACGGTGTTCGGGCTGAGTAGGAGAATCCCGCATGGCGCGAGGCGCTGGCCGAATATGTCGAAATCGGCGCCGATGACTCGGTCAAACTCAACATCGACTCGGCGCTCCAACTGGCCTACGTACACTCGCCGTCCCACCAAAGCCAATTGGAGACGCTCTATCTGTCCGCCCTGGACGTCACAACAGAGCGATTCCGCCTGGATACGCAGTTCTTTGGCGGATATGACGCGAAATACACCCACAATGGATCTTTGAAGAGCGATCAACTAACCTTAGGGGCGGATCCGACGCTCCAGGCACAACGGCGATTTGCCAACGCGGGTGAGCTTCTGGTCGGATTCGCCAACTCGTTCGTGGTCGAGTTCGGCAGCAGTAGCACAAACTTCATCTCTTCGCTGGCAAATTTCTCGTTCGTCCAGCCATTGTTGCGTGGCGCCGGGCGAGATATTGCGTTAGAGCAACTGACGTTTGTCGAGCGTGCCTTGCTTGCGAACCTGCGTGCCTACCATCAATACCGCCAGGGATTCTATACACAAGTCGCAATTGGCGAGCTAGGGGGTCGCCGGGCCGCAGCGGTACGGCGGCGGTACGGTCATCGCGGGATTTTCCGGTCAGGGTAGCGTCGGCGGTTATATCGGCCTACTGCAACAACTCCAACGGATCCGCAATACCGAGGACAACCTCAGCCTTCAAGAGCGGACTCTGGCGCGGTTGGCAGCCTTCCAGGACATCGGCGTGATCGACCTGGTGCAAGTTGACCAGTTTCGGCAGAGTATAGAAGACGAGCGTGCCAACTTACTGCAAATTCACAATAGCTATGAACTGGCCCTTGATCGCTTCAAGACGAGTACACTCGGTTTACCGCCGGATCTGCCCATCGAACTGGACGACAGTCTGATTCGCCAGTTTCAACTCGTCGCTCGCGAGGCAACCGCGGTCGAAGACGCTATTGTCGATTTGCAGGATCGTGGGGGCAAGCTGCCGGACGATGCTGGCGTCGAACCGATTCGTCAGGTCCTGACAGATGCCTTACCGCTTGTCGAGTCGGTTCGGCGGCAACTGGGCGATGTGTCGCCAGACCTTGCTCGCATGGAAGAGGCGGTGCCGGCGCGCGAGCAAACGATGACCGACGAAAAAAAGATACTATTCCAAAGCGACAGAGAACACCTGCATGAGGGATTGGCGGATCTGAAACAGCAGTTCGAGCAAGTCCAGGCCGAACTGAAAATCATTCGAGCCGGACTCTCTGAGAATACCAGGAAGGCCACCTTCGACAAGACCGTCGTCTGGCTCACCGACCTCCTTCACCTCGTTCAGGGTTCCATGTTGGTTCAGGCACGCGCGCGCCTTGAAACGGTGAGCGTTGAAACGATTGCATTAGACTCCCAGGAGGCCTTCGCCATGGCGTTGGTCAACCGTATGGATTTCATGAACGGCCGGGCGGTGTTGGTGGATCGTTGGCGATCTCGTGATGAAGCGTGTCGGCGGCGAGTTTCAGGGAGAACAAGTCGAACTTAGCCAAATCACCGTGAGCGTCGATAATATTGAAGACGTCGACGAAACCGCGGCGATAATCGAGACGCTGCTCAAGAGATACCACGAGAAGGAAGACTACGCCGTTGTCGTCCCCAAGGAGTTACTGCGGCAGGCGGAAAGAACCCGGGCCATGTTCAATGTCTTGCTGGTAGTCATCGCCGGCATCTCACTGCTGGTCGGTGGGATCGGTATCATGAATATCATGCTCGCCACGGTGACCGAGCGGACTCGCGAGATCGGCATTCGTCGGGCTCTCGGCGCAAAACGCCAGCACATTATTCAACAGTTTCTCACCGAGACGGTTGTGCTGACGGCCGGCGGCGGTCTTTTGGGAGTCCTGTTCGGCCTTTTATGTGGTCCGTTGTTTCGAGGCTTGCGGTCAGGAGTGACGATAATGTCGCCGGACCTGTTGCCGCCGATTGTTTACACGCTCGAACCGCGCATCGCTCCCTGGTCGGTTGTTTTGTCATTGATCATTTCCCTCGGCGTGGGGATTGTATTCGGAGTCTATCCGGCCCGGCAAGCCGCGTATATGGACCCGATAGAAGCACTGCGTCACGAATAGCCTATACGGAATTCCGTCATGAACCGCTTTCTCCGTTTACGCAAGTTCTACGATTAGTTTAACAATTGCTCATACCTGATTTCTCCAAAGCTCGCTCGCCCAACTGGATTTTTCAGGCCGAAGCGCCCTACGAACTGTCCGGATTAACGCCAAACGTGGTATTTCCCACGGGACTCTTGCTTCAAGGCGATGAGCTGTGGATGTATTATGGTGCGGCGGACAGTTGTACCTGTCTGGCCACGGCAAAACTTGACGAAATTCTGGCCTTATTAGTTGATTGATTTCGTGTATTGAAGTTCTTGTTCTTCTGTTTCTCTCACCCGCTGGATGGCGGCCTTGTCGGCTTTTCCAACGACAGTCTTAAGACCAAAGTCTTGCTATTTAATACTAAAACGAATATAATTTGGTCATTAGTAATGCTATATTGTAAAAAACGACGATAATACGCTTGAGAATACTCCTTTAAGTGCTCGCATTGAGCACTGTGGTGTTGATTCTATATAGTGAAATGAGTTATGCTTTAAGCAGCATATGCTTATATAGAAAGAATAAAATAATGGCACCACTAAATGATAAGCTAATTAGGACAAATCTAATTAGTAAGTTAAAAAAACAAACCATAAAACCCAAAGCAGTTATTGAAGAGCTCCGTATTCACAATGGAAATGCTATTGCAGATGTAGTCGCTTTATATAAGGAAGCACATTGCTTTGAGATAAAAGGTGACGGTGATAAAATCGAACGAGCCATAAAACAAGGGCATTATTTCAACTTAGCTTTCCGCAAAATAACTCTTGTAACTACTACCAAGCATTCAGATAAAGCTATAGATGTCCTACCAGAATTTTGGGGAATAATAATCGCAGAAAAGAAAAATAACAATATAACGCTCAGATATGCAAGAAGAGCAGGAAAAAACCCAAATTTTGACAAAAAACTGGCATTGTTGACTTTGTGGAAGAACGAAATGCTGGCTCTTATAGAGAAGAAAAATAGAGCGACGCAAAATAAAAGTAGAAAACTGTTGGCACAGTTAATTTCTCAAAGTAAAAAGAAGAAGGAGTTGAGTAATGAAATAAGCGACATGCTTCTACGTCGATATTATGATACTAAAGCTGGAATAAAGCCATTTAGCATATAAGTGATATGTAAATTGATAGTAGGCTTTAATATTGTGTTTTGCGTAACATTAGGACCTACTGAACGGCTTTTTTCTTCGATATAATTATCACCGAAAGAATAATTTGCTCCTCTGTAAAATGGTTTAGATACAATAATAGCAGCAAGATCATTATATTGTTGATAACCTCTTTTATGGGTTTTAATACCACCTCCCCTGATTATATAATGATGCTTATCAAATGTGTAAATTATTTTTGCTGTAATAACATTAAATATCACATTTGGAGGGATATCAACATCCGAATAATTCGGGCTAATAATTCCATAGTCCCCTAAAGCAATTTCACAATTTTTACCAATCTCTTTATAAACGCTCTCGAAAACATCAAGTTCAGTTCTAGTAATCTCAACTTCTTCATGAACAGAGAGGATGTCTGAGATTGATGCTGGAATAGACGACCCAGTTACGATAACTCTATTAACAGAATACGCCTCCGAAAACTTTTGAATAAAAAGTATTATTTTAGAAGTTAAAGAATCTAAATCCTGATTTAAACAAAATCTGCAGTCAAGCACAAGATCAACATTCTCAAATTTTTTAATTGTGTCGCTTAAATATTCCTCAATATCATCCGCAATAATATCATAATTTTCGAAGTCCTCTTGGCCAAATCTCAAAGCAATTAGGTCTGATTCCAATTGTCCAGTATCCTTAGCCTCACACACAGCTTGCATATGTTCTGGTCTACGATCAATAGATATCACGGGGACAACAGGTAAACCCTCACTGGCATTGAGCAGGTATGCATAATTGTCACTACCATCAACTATTAAATCGGAATCAACATCATAATTGTCCAAGTAAAAATATGGGATATCATTTATATTTCTAGAAATGCTGCCAAAAATCCTATTTGCTGTTCTTATCAAATCTGCTTCGGTGCGATTTTTCTTGTAAGGAAAGTCAAAAAAAGGTGTCATTGATTGTCTTAACTCAGTCTCTAATTCTTTGACTGCCATAATCTCATTCGACTTTAGTTTCAAAAATGGAACATAATTAATCGTCACCAAAAACCTCCTTCCGAACATCAACTTCATCAACAATTTTCCTAAACATATGGAACTCATTTAGTTCTTTTTGTAACATTCCTGCGACTATAGCAGGATGAATACCAATCTTATGAGCAAATTCAATAACTGTTTCGTCATTTTTGTCATATTTTACGGGACAGTTCCGCCATAAATATCGTTCAACAAAAGATTCTTTGGCTAATCTATTTGCCTTAATCTCTTCTACCTCTTCGGTTATATTGTCCAAGTCATCAAAAATTGGTTCATATAAAAGGTTCATATGAAGGTTAATATGTGCAAGCTCATGCATCAAAGTGAACCAGAAATGATCTAACCTTGGAAACCTAAAACTTATACCAATAACAGGATGTCCGGATTCTAGTGTAAAGACCACTCCATCAAGTTTCATTTTTGGCAAATATTTTTCGTAGACAAGAACGATTCCCTTCTTTGCTAATATCTTAGGAAGAGATAGAATTGAAGAAACATCAACGCTTAATTTTACGAGTTTTTTCAAAAAATTTGTGTCAAGACTTTGAAATTTACTAAGCCCTTGACTAAAAACCGCAATTTTAGCAAGAGTAGAAACTCTACTCTTCCATACCGCACATAGTGCTATGTTTGAAATATCCGACTTTCTAAATAAAGCATTTTCTTTATGAGAATGTATATCTTGAAGCATTGGCACCAAAGAAGATAAGTCATCTATGGAAGACATCCATCCTCTTCTTACCAATTCTTGTTTCGGTAGTTCGTCAAGGAGTTTGCTGAAAGTTAGATAGCTTTCGTAAGAAGATTTAGCATCCGAAACGTTTGACATTGTATGTGTAACTTCAAAATCGTCCCAATCATTTAAGTATAATGGATTCATTTTTATGCTGCTCCTAACATTTTTGCTGAATTAGTACGCGGCATCTCAAAATATACTAAAGTATCTTTATCTCTTTCAGGATAATTCTTCATTCCAATCTTTTCGTAGTAACCTTTAGCCTGTGGTAATGAATGCAATGAAAATCCCGGCTTAAGCTTTAATTTAGTTACAGCAAAATTAAGAACACATTTTATTATCAAGGTACCAACACCTTTAAATTCTCGTTTTGCTATTGGATTATCTCTATTCCACGGGGCAACCTCTATAAATTCAATATAAAATATGTTTCCTGATTCAATGACACTATCTTTGGGGTGATATATTAAACAAGCACCTTGTGGTTTACCATCAGCAAACATATAAAACCACTCGTATCCATCAGCGGTATAACAAGCCGATTTTTTAAACCAATCCCAGTGTAAGTGTTCCATTTGTATGCCCGACAGCACGGCATTTAACTCTTCTTCGGAATACTTTTGCTTTTCAATGTACTCAAGAAGTCTTATATTAAATGATCCCCACTGGCGGTCGCAACTATTAGCCGAAAGGATATCCCATCCATGATTGATTTCATATTCAAAGGCCTCACCTACATTATTAATCAATTTTCCTGATTCAATGCAACTATATGAACCAGAAAGCTTAAGCTTGCCACTGTCAATTTGCCTTCGTAGTTCTCCAATATCCATATGCTTGCTCATATTTTATTATTAAAGGCGGATTCAAGTGCTATAGCCTTTTACCAACTCAGCAATATTTTTCTTAGGGACAGTCAACCTATTAAGTTCTACGCCACACGGCCATATCAAATTACTCACACGCAAAAGCCTGCCTTCCACGAAATAATCAATATCTCAGATCTGCTGTCTTCTGCCGGAATCAATCGAAAAGCTCGGTCAATGTTGCCGTTTAATATTATACTCATTTTCACATTATAGAACAAAAACAATCTGTCTTTCTAAATGATGTGGCGTTTCTGAATGGAAAATGTTGATAGTTATTTTGAGTTTTTTGAAAAAAAAGGCAAAAAAGTGAAGAAAGCGAGGATTCAGAAGCCAGAAGACTATTTTCAGATAGGATTTACAAGATTTACACAGATTTTATCTTTTTCTTTTCACCATGTTTATCAGTGTTAATCAGCCGTTAATTCTTATGTTTTTGGTGTTAAAATAGGAAAGATTTACGTAAAAAAGAGATATAGACAGGACAAGATTAACAAAAGGATTCCGTATTAATTATCAAGTGCATCCTGTTATCCCGTCAAATTAAGTAAAATAGAAGCGAAATTTCGACCAAAACCGCTTGTAGTTGGAAACAAAAATGAAAAAAGTTAAAATATTTTTTAATCAATATCAATAAAGCACTTACGTTGAAAATACAGCATACAATTTTGTAGATTTTCGCATCAAACGCGCAGGTTGGGCCAATAGTAGAGGCGTTGTTTTTTAGCCTCCTGTAAAAACAACCAAATACTAATATCTAATTCCTAAATTCTAAACAAATTCTAAATCTTAATTTCAAAGGCTTAACAATGAGAATGGAGATCCAGTGAATATCCAATATCGAATGTCCAATATCCAATGTCGAAGTAAAGAATCGTGCCGTCGTGGCCCAAACAACAGTGTTAATCGGTGTAAATCCGTGTCTTTGAGACCCTTCGACTACGCTCAGGGCATACTTATTGTATATTGGTTCAGCGTGAAACGGACATTGTCCACTTACGGTTAATAGAGTACCTT
>JBARRE010000145.1:0-10858 GCA_049644065.1 Sedimentisphaerales bacterium
CCATCCGGGCAAAACGCCGTCTTGAAACAATGGCCGATTATCAGCAAAAGATTGTCTTTAAGCCTGCGCCAAAACCTCCGGAACCCACGGTACAGACAACACCGATCGGTGCTGGTCAACTGCCGAACATCATCCCGCCCTTCAATATCTATCGGCCCCTTGAGTTTGATATGCTCCCTGAGTCTAACGAATTGGATGAGGCTAATCCTCCCGTCGATGCTAATGTGTCCGGTAAGTGATTCACAAGGTCCGACTTCAGACGAGAAATCCGAGTCCGCCAATGTGGCCGAACAACTTCACGTTGGCCACTCGATCAGAGAACGAAGGCTCGATAAATACCTCCACGCCCGGTTTAGTAACTTCAGCCGGAGTTTCATCCAGATTGCGATCAAGCAGGGAACCGTCAAAGTTAACGGCAAAATCGCCAAACCAAGCTTAAAGCTCAGCCCGGGTGACATAATTGATTTTGCCCCGCCCGAGCCGCCCAGCAAAGATATTATGCCCGAAGATATCCCGCTGAATATAATTTACGAAGACGAAGAGCTGATCGTTCTCAACAAGCAGCCCGGTATGATCGTGCACCCGGCGCGCGGAAACACGCACGGAACTCTCGTAAATGCCCTGGTGTTCTATTCAGACGAGCTATCAACCGGCCTTGGCGAATTTCGGCCAGGCATAGTCCACCGGCTCGATAAAAACACTACCGGCGTTATGGTCGTCACAAAAAACGATTCAGCCCAGTGGAAAATCGCCAAACAATTCGAACATCGGCAGGTCAACAAAACATATCTGGCAATCGTCCACGGCACCCCTGAGCTGACCGCCGACTGTATCAACGTCCCCCTGGGCATCCATCCGAGGTTCAGGGAAAAATATGCCGTTCGCCCCGATTCCGGAAAAGAAGCCGTAACGTTCTATGAAGTGCTCGAACCTTTTCGAGGCTTTTCTCTGCTGAAGCTGACTCCAAAGACCGGCAGAACCCACCAGATCCGCGTCCACCTTTCATACATAAAGCACCCCATCGCCGCCGACGATATGTATGGCGGCAAACTCATATATCCCTGGCAGTTGGCTGATACCGAACCAGCGGTGCAAGAGCCGATTTTAAGCCGAGTCGCGCTACACGCCTTCAGCCTTGAATTCAAACACCCGGCAACCGAGAAGACAGTAGAATTCGAAGCACCCCTGCCGCAAGATATGCAAAACCTCCTCGACGAACTCAGAAAATACCGAACAATCTGATATGTACTAACAACATCACCCCTCCTCTTAGACAACATGGCTACTACTGCTGCTGATTACGCTAAAGTGATGCCCGGTACTGGCCGATGTTCATTCTGTCACAGGTTGTTAAAGGTGACAGGAGAAGTGGCCGCCTTTAGCAATAAACTTCAGGAGGATGATACTGTAAGGAAGTGGAAAGCTGTATGAGAATGGAAGCGGACAAACCAATGAAAACACATCATGAAACAGACAGGTCGGATAAAATGAAATTCGAAGCCCAGATCGAACAACCCCAATTTGAACGTCATAGGCGCTCCTGGGCCACGTTAAAATGGTTCGAGGACACACCGAAGACCGAGGAGGCATTCTACCTTCGCTTTCAAGAATTACCGGACGAAGATGCAACATTTCTCAAGTCGTTCTACAACATTAGCGAAGACCGGGACTTGTTCAAGATGATCTGCAAATTCTGGAATATCAGGGTATCCGGTGAAATGCAAAATGCAGAATATAGAACACAGAATGCTTAATTCTGAGTTCCGGATTCTCAATTTCTATCCTTGCGGTAGTTTTGCGAGGTCGGCGTCGGATCCGGCGACCATTAGAATATCGCCCTGATAAACCACTGTGCTGGGCATCGGGACATTGATAATCTTGCCCTTCTCGGCCTTCGTTTGTTTGCTGTTTTCACCGCGCTTGATTAAGACCAGATTGACATTGTGTTTTTGCCGGAGCTGCAAATCCATAACCGTCCTGCCGTCGAAACTGGCCGGTGCCTTTATCCGGGCCAGGCTATAGCCTTCTGCAAAGTCTATCTTTTCGCCGATTTGCGGCGCAATCAGCTTAAAGGCCCATCGCTCGGCAGATTCGATTTCGGGGTAAATTACCTCGGTGGCCCCCACCTTGGAAAAGACCTCGCCGGCAATCAAATCCTCCGCTCTGGCGTAGATTTGTTTGATACCCATTTGCCGGAGGTTCACGACCGTCAGAATGGCCGACTCAAAACCACCGGCTCCTTGTCCGATGCCGATAATCGCGACATCCACCTTGTCCACACCCTGGGACTTGAGGGCCTCATCATCGGTGCTGTCGAGCCTGACTGCGTGACTGACCTGGTCTGTAATCAGCTCGATCTCATCTCGGTTTTTGTCAATAGCGATCACCTCGGCACCGCTCATCGCCAGCGCGATGGCCAGTTTCTTGCCGAATCGCCCCAGTCCTATTACCGCAAACCGTCTCATAATTCGTTCCTCGTATATCGTATTGCGTATATCGTATTGCGTATTGCGTTCTAATTTTGCGCGATACGCATCACACAATACGCACGACGAAATTATCCGACAATAACCGCCTCTTGCGGGTAATTGTATCGGGCCGGCTTTAAATTAAAGGTCAGCGCTGCCAACAGCGTCAACGGCCCCAGTCGGCCAATCAGCATCATCGCAATAATAATCAATTTCCCGGCCGTTGTCAAAAGAGACGTGATTCCCGTCGTCAAGCCGACTGTCCCAAGTGCGGAAGCCGCCTCAAACATAACATCCGACATCGTAAAATAATTCGAATTCTCCGTGATACTCAGTGCCAGGGTGCCAACAAACAGAACAGCAACAAAAAGCAGCGTCACTGTAACCGCCCTGCCGACAACAACCACCCGAACCGAGCGCCTGAACATCTCGACCTCCTGACGTTTTCGCAGGGCAGCGATCGCCGCCATGACAATGACTGCCAGTGTGACCGTCTTGATTCCACCTGCGGTCGAACCGGGCGAACCTCCTATGAACATCAGGAGAATCACAATAAATTTGCTGGACGGCGACATCGCGTAAATATCGACGGTGTTGAAACCTGCCGTCCTGGCTGTAATCGACTGAAACAGGGCATTAGTAATCGTGTTTTCCGTTGGATTGCCCGGGCCGGACGCATAACGCTCGAATAAAAGGATCGCCAGGGCCCCCAGCACGATCAAAGAGGCGCTGACGCTGAGAACGATCTTGGTCTGAAGCCGCATCCGTTTCGGTGTTTCCATCGAGAACCTGTATTGCTTATTGAACCACTTTTTGAAGAACCGTTTGATTCTGTCAGCCGCGATATTCACCAGATCGTAGAGCACGCTAAAGCCAAGCCCGCCCAGGATTATGAGCGGACAGATCACGACGCACACCTGCCAGCTCCGGCTGTAACCGACAAAGCTGTTACTATACAGGCTAAAGCCGGCGTTACAAAAAGCGCTGATGGCATGAAAAATACTGCAGAACCATTTGTTCTGAACGTCACCGGTCCACATCCCCAAAAGGCTCACTGCTCCGACCGCCTCGATCAGAATCGTGCTGACAAAGACAAAAGCTATCATATTGCCAATCCGGCTGACCGTTCGGGCGCTCAGCAAATCCTGCATGGCCATCGACTCCCGGAGGCTGAACGCCTGGCCCAGCAGCAACGCAAAAACCGCACCGAATACGACAATCCCCAAGCCGCCGAGCTGAATCAGTGCCAGGATAACCACCTGCCCCATCATACTGAAATCCCGGCCGGTATCCTTGACTATCAGCCCCGTGACACAGGTGCCGCTTGTAGCAGTAAACAAGGCATCGACAAAACTCAGGCTTTCTTTGCCGTCCGCGGATGCCGCCGGCAGCATGAGCAGCCCCGCCCCGGAAAATATCAAAACCAGAAAGCTCGCGATCAAAGTCTGCGTCGGGCTCTTTCCGGATGCTGCCAGGTTGACGCTGGTCCTGCAAAGTTTCGCGATGACCTGGACAACAAGATAAAGACCGACAGCGAAATGCCGAACTTCCGCCGCTTCCGCTTTAGTTGGGGCAAACCAGCGCCCGGCCCCGAAGACAGTGGCTCCAAGTATAAGCACAAGCAGAATCTCGAACCAGTTGGCCCGCCAGAATTCGGCCTTTGAGACGGCATTAAACATCCGGACGACTTTCTCGGCAATAAACACACTGAGCAAAGCCACCTGAACCGTGTACAGAATCCAGGCCTGAATCAGCGGCACATCGAACCCAAAAAGCATAACGAAAGACGCCACGACCACTGCCGCAGTTAGGACATTGGCGCCGATTAAAACCCTCTCCAGCGGCTTGTTTTTATAAATTATCTGCATAAGTCAATTTTCGACAGCCGAGCTTCGATTGACAATTGTAAGTCTGAAACAGGAAATGGTAAACCGAAAACCTTAAAATCCTTCAGGCAACATCGGCCAGGCCGATCGCATCGCCGAACTTGGCCAGCAGCGCCCGGCGGATATTCTTGTGCTCGGCACGTGTCAACATCGGATCTTGCGAAACCATCTCGAACGCATTTTTTCGTGCCATCATAAGCAGATCGAAATCGTCCACGATGTTCGCGATTTTCAAATCGGGCAGGCCGTGCTGCCGCGTGCTGAACATCTCCCCCGGGCCGCGCAGCCGTAAATCATGCTCGGCGATCTCAAAGCCGTCGTTGCTCCGGGTCATTATTTCAAGCCGGCTCTTCGCCGTCTCATTATCGGTCTCTGCGAACAAAAAGCAAAACGATTTTGCATCCGACCGCCCGATGCGCCCTCTGAGCTGATGGAGCTGCGCCAAACCGAATCGATCGGATCCCTCTATCACCATAATTGTCGCGTTCGGGACATCGACCCCGACCTCCACGACAATCGTCGAGACCAGTAAGTCAATTTTACGCTTTCGAAATTCCGACATCACCTGCTGCTTCTTCGCAGAAGGCATCTGACCGTGCAGAAGCTCAACGTTAAATTCGGGAAAAACTTTCTTCGAAAGCTGCTCCCACTCATCGGTCGCCGCCTTGACGTCGCCAGCCTGCTCAGCGGCGGTAATGCGAGGATAAACAAAATAGGCCTGTTTCTTCGCTTTGAGACGTTCGCGGATGAATTCGTATGCTTTCTGCCTGTCGTGCCGGCTCACCCAGCGTGTGATCACAGCCCCCCGGCCCGGCGGTGAGTGCCTCATCATAGAGACATCCAGATCGCCAAATGCGGTCATCGCCAGTGTGCGCGGGATCGGCGTGGCCGTCATCACAAGGCAGTGCGGCGTCGTTTGCTTGCGTAACTGCGCCCTTTGCGCAACACCGAACTTGTGCTGCTCATCGATCACAACCAGGCCCAGCTTCTGAAATTCGATATCGGCCTGCAGCAGCGCCACAGTCCCAACGACAATGTCAATCTCACCGGAACCGATTGTGCTTATGACCTCACTCCTCTTTTTGCCGGTCAGTCCCCCCGTTATTAAAATCCGCTTTACGCTGCTGTTCTTCAGGTATCTTTCAATGCTGAGAAAATGCTGCCCGGCCAGAATCTCCGTCGGCGCCATAATCGCAACCTGCATCTTGTTAGCAATGGCCAGCAAAGCGGCATAAAGTGCCACGACCGTCTTGCCCGAACCTACGTCACCCTGCAACAGCCGATTCATCGGCTCCGATTTGCCCATATCAGCAACAATTTCAGAAATACATGCGTTCTGGTCCTCGGTGAGCAGAAACGGAAATCGCCTTCGGATTCTGCTGTCGATCTTGTCGGTGCAGCCGCACGGCACCGCCTTTGAAAAATGCTGAACCTTATACCGGCGAAGCGCCAATCCCAATTGCATCAGAAACAGCTCGTCATACTTTAACCTGCGTTTTGCCTGCGAAAGTTTTTTCCCATCCGGCGGCAAATGGATCCAGGCAAACGCATCCTTTCTGGAAATCAAGCTCGCTTCTTTTAGAAATCCTTTGTCGTAAAACTCCGAGACAAGATCATTTAAATGATCAAGCACCGGAGCGATGACTCGCTTGATTTGCCTGCTGGTTAGTCCTTTGCACGCAGGGTAAATTCCGCCGCTGAAAGATTCCTCCGACTGCGGGTGTTCTTCGTCGAGCACAAAAAACTTCGGATTGGTCATTTGCAACTGATGTTTGTACAAAGTCACCTTACCTGATACCATGATGATTTGGCCCGGTTCCAGTTGACCGCGAAGATAGCCCCCGTGAAACCAAACAATCCTGCACACCCCGGTATCGTCGCTGATCATGGCCTCGAAAAGCGGCTGCCTGCGATAACTCTGGTAGTCTACCGACTCGACCAGGCCAAAAACTGTAACCGTCTCGTTAGGCTGCATTTGGCCTATCCTGGTCGGCTCCGGCATAAAATTCCAGTCACGCGGAAAATACTCCAGCAAATCCCCCACCGTCTCGATCCCCACTTGCGCAAAGATCTTTGCCCTGGCCGGCCCGACACCTTTGAGGAATTGGACCGGCATCGATAAATCAGGCATGGTTTGTGATTTCTCGTTTATGTTTGTCATCGCTGTTTCTTCGTGTCACTGCCGCAAAGGTGACGCCTCTTTCTATTGCTCAAATCCGTGTTTACCGATAAGCCTTACAAAGCGGACGTCACAGATCGCTCGGGTTATTAGTTTGTCTGCTTTCTTTTCACAGGCCACCAGCCCCTGCACTGTTCTTCCGCCCACAGGGGCAACAATCAGGCCTCCGTCGGCAAGCTGCCCGACCAGGGGCTCCGGGATTTTCGGCACCCCGGCGGTAATTATGATCCTGTCGAAACATCCCGAAGAAGGCAATCGTAACGCCGGCCAGCCGCTGCTGCCGTCACCGATATAAAACTCAACGTTGCTAATGCCCAGTTTGCTCAAAACCGCCTGGGCCGAATCAGACAACTCGCTGAATCGTTCTATCGTATAGACCTTTTTTACCAGCTTACTCAAAACCGCGGTCTGGTATCCGCTGCCGGTCCCGATCTCCAGAACCTCGCATTCCGGATCGACCCGCAATTCCTGGGTCATCAGGGCGACAATATACGGCTGGGAAATGGTCTGATCCATCCCGATGGGCAGCGGACCGTCGGCATAGGCCTGTAACCGGTGCGACTGTGGGATGAACTCTTCCCTCGGAACCTCAGCCATCACAGCCAATACGCGAGGATCGGTAATATCACGCCCCCTCAGGTTCCACCTGAGCATCCGTTCCCTGACGGTGCTAAATTTGTCTTTGCTCTGACGTCCATGCATGGCTTCAATCATCGCCTTTTAAGAGCGGTTTTGCAAAGCAATTCTGTTTCGCCAATCATGAGCCTTTTCAATTAAAACAGAAGTTTGATAGCTGCCGCGGCGGCCAGAATCTGCACTATAACGTTAAATGCCTTCTGCGGGATGCGTTTTAGCAGGAATATTCCCGCAACCGCCCCGATGGCGATGAACGGCAGCATCATCAAATTGAGTTTCACGGATTCAGCCGTCATCAACTCCAGATTGGCGCTGAACGGCACCTTAAGCCAGTTGACAACAAAAAAGAACCACGCCCCGGTTCCGACAAATTCGACCTTGGGCAGCCGCATCGCCAGAAGATAAATAATCATGACCGGCCCGGCGGCATTGGCCATCATCGTGGTTACTCCCGCCATGAATCCGAGCCCGACGGCGAACCACCATTGTGTCGGAATTGGCGCATCTTCGCCCCTGGCCCTGTTGCGCCAGTAATTGACGCCCAACATTACCAGAACGATTCCTCCGATAATCGGCTTGAGCTGCTGGTCATTGACGAACTTCAAGCCGAAGTATCCCGCCACAATCCCGGCAAAAGCCGCCGGAAGCAGACGCAGCACGTGCCCCCACCTGGCATTACGCCTGTGGTACGTGACCGCAAACAAGTCCGCGAGAATCAGGATGCCCAGCAAAATCCCGGTCGACTGACGCGTCGGAAGAACCAGCGCCATCAAAGGAACGATGAGGATTCCAAGGCCGGGCATCCCGGTTTTGGTCGTTCCAACCATCACAGCACAAACAGCAACCACTACCCAACCAAATAAGTCCAAATCCAATGTAAATCATCCTTTATTAAAGTCTTCCGATTATTTATTTAAGCTCTTAATCGCCGCAATTTATCGGTTTTGGCCTGGCTTTGCAATTGACAATTGATAATCGATAATCGAAAATGAAAACAGTCGATAGCGGTTTGACAAAATTGTCAATACTTAAAGGAGATCGAAAATGAAGACAAAAAAGCTTCTCTTTTACATGCTCGTTGTCATTTTAGGCGGTTGTGTGCCTGTAATATCGCTGCACCCGCTTTACACGGAAAAAGACGTCGTGGTGGATAAAAAACTGTGCGGCACGTGGGTGGATGACGCAAACAGCCCCAAAACCACCTGGGAATTCAAGAGTATCGACGAACCGAAAAATGCATACAAATTGATTTTCACCGATGAGGAGGGACAGAAAGGCTCGTTTGTGGTGCACCTGGTGAAACTGCAGAACAGGCTTTTCCTGGATATTTTTCCAAGCGAATTGCCCTGGGAACCGGAAGACCCGAACAAGATGGACTGGCCCTATAACTCTCTATTCCTAATACCCGCTCATACGTTTGTGAAGGTAGACTCCATAGAACCCCAGTTGAAATTGCGACAAACATTAGAATCCAAAATGGAAGAGCTGCTCAAGGAAAGCCCAAGTGCAGTGGAACATACATCTGTCGGAGACAGGCTTGTTCTTACGGGATCGACAAAAGAGCTTCAGGCATTCGTTCTCAAGTATGCCGACGACGAAAGGGTATTTACAGACCAAGTCACCCTGAGTCGAAAATAATCCAAAATCGAACCGCCTTAAACGTTATCGAGCATTAAAATTATGGCTGAAAAATCGGAATTCAGACGCTATCTGGTAAATGTCAACTCTATCTCTGCACACCAGCTTTTTACCGACTGCCTGGTGATAGGGGCCGGTATCGCAGGTCTTCGTGCCGCACTCGAAGCAGCCGAACGCCATAGCGTAATAATCGTCTGCAAGGGTAACGCCGAAGACAGCAACACCTTTAAAGCCCAGGGCGGTATTGCCTCGGTGCTTGATAAAGCAGATACATTTGAATCACATATCGCCGATACGCTAAAGACCGGCTGTGGAATCTGTGATGAAGGCGTCGTTGACCTGGTCGTTCGCCAGGGACCGGAACTTGTAGAGCAACTGCTCAAATGGGGCACGGAATTCGATCTGAGAGAAAACCATTTCGCCGCTACGCTCGAAGGCGGTCACAGCTACCCACGCGTAGCTCACGCTCACGGCGATGAAACCGGACGGGCGATTGCTGAGGCATTGATAGAACGAGCCAGACGGAATTCAAACATAAGAATACTGGAGAATTTCTTCACGATTGATTTGCTCACCGACGACAACAACATGTGCGTGGGAATCATCGGCTACGAACGTAAGAGGGGTTCACAAATCATCTGGGCAGCAAATACGATTCTGGCTACCGGCGGAGCGGGCCGGCTCTATCGTGAAACTACGAACCCGGAAGCCGCCACCGGCGACGGCATCGCCATGGCTTACCGGGCCGGCGCTATGCTGAGAGATTTGGAGCTCGTACAGTTCCACCCGACGACTCTCTACATCGCAGGTGCCACGCGGGCCCTGATTAGCGAGACACTTCGAGGCGAAGGAGCGGTCCTTCTGGACAGTAAAGGCCGGCGTTTTATGAAGGACTACCACAAAGCAGCCGAGCTTGCTCCGCGAGATATCGTTAGCCGGGCAATCCTGGCCCAGATGCGAAAAACTGAATCGACGCATGTCCATCTGGACGTCCGGCACTTCGAAAAAGCGTATTTTGCAAAAAGATTTCCCTGGATTAACGAGCTGCTCGAAAGTTTCGATATCGACATTACTAAAGACCTGATCCCGGTGCGGCCGAGCGCCCATTATATGATCGGCGGTGTAAAAACCGACCTCTCGGCCAAAACGAACATCGAGGGTCTTTACGCCTGCGGTGAAATTGCCTCTACCGGGCTGCACGGCGCAAACCGGCTCGGCAGCAACTCACTGCTCGAAGGGCTGGTGTTTGGAAAAATCGCCGGGCAAGAGGTTTCGCAAAAGAAAAAAGCAACCGCCGCCCTTCTCAAGCACCCTCTGATAAAATATCAGATCCCCCATTCGGACCGTACACGGCTGGATGCCGACGACGTCAGGAACTCGCTCCGAGCCCTTATGTGGCGAAACGTCGGAATCACCCGCCTGGACCAGCCGCTTATAGAGGTCCAGGAGATTATAAGATTCTGGCAAAGGTATGTTATGGACAAAATCTTCGACTCACCGGCCGGCTGGGAATGTCAGAATATGCTCACCGCCTCTCTGCTTATAGCCCAATCCGCTCAGAAGCGCCGGGAAAGTCGAGGCGTCCACTACAGAAGAGATTTCCCCGAAACCGACGATAAGCATTTTAAGAATCACATCGAAATCTCCAAAGCCGGCAACATAACCTGAAGACCGATACATTACAATTCACGCTCAGGCAACACGTATCAAATCAGACACTTAATTTGGCATTCTGTACGATTACGTGTTGAAAATCGAACAAACCATTATTATAATAGTAGGTAATTGATGCCAGGAATATCCGACCGTAAGCAATCGAAAGTCTATTAAAAAGAGTGGGTTGGGCGGTCGCCGGCTTCTTTGGAAGCCGGAGGAAAGTCCGAGCAGGGCAGGGCGCGGTGGTGGCTAACGGCCACCCGGGGTAACCCGCGGGAAAGTGCCGCAGAAAATACACAGCCGATGTCCCTATGGGAACAGGCAATGGTGAAATGGTGCGGTAAGAGCGCACCGCGGCGCCGGTGACGGTGCCGGCAGGGCAAACCCCACCGCCT
>JBARRE010000146.1:0-1658 GCA_049644065.1 Sedimentisphaerales bacterium
GTATTGACTTGGTTAACTATCTCGTCGGGCCGCCGGATGAAGTGGTCGGGACGGTTTTCAATAGTATACATTCCGATGCTGTTGAAGACGCGATTAGTTCGACCTTTCTTTACAGCAACGGAACCAGAGGTAACTTATTGGCGAACTGGAGCGATCCATCCTATCGCAAACCCTCGTGCCGTTTTGAAGCCTTGGGTACAAAAGGTAAGATAATTGCCGATTTCTACACGTACAAGGTCTTCTTTCAGGAAGTTCCGGAGGTCAATGGATATACCAAGGGGTGGAATGAAGGATACCTGGCGGACATTGCTGAGCCTGTCCGTTTCTACGTTCGCGGGTTTCAATTCACGCGACAACTTGATTACTTTATTAATTGTATTCTGAAGCAAAAGGCATGTGAAACATGCTCGTTTGAAGATGGTCTTTGCACGGACATAATCATGCATCGCATCCGAACCGATGGCGATACAAGGAGATATCATGATAGACAGAATTATATTGGGCGACAACCAGTTCTTCGGCATTAATCATATGTCAGAGGAGAAGGGCCGGTCTCTGGCAATCCGTTTTAAGGACATAAAGGCGATTATTCGTGTGATAGACACCGCCTACGAGTGCGGCGTGCGCGCTTTTATGTTCAATACACACGATCGAGTCGAGAAGATATGCAATCACTTTCGGGAAAATCCCGGCAAGTACACAGATTTGCGTTTGTATCCTTCTCTGCCCTATGCACATAAATATGCAAACGCTGTGCATGAGAAAGGACTGGTAGGAGCACTTAATGCATTTGTTTTCTCCGGTAGAAGTGTCAGGCAGGTCGCCAACACAGTCATTCGCGGCGGTATGAGTGTAATCAACAAGGATATGATTGAAGTGATGAAACTGCTTGTGGACGCCGAGATGAGAATCTTTAGAGACTTAAATGTCCCGGCGATTTTCCTGCAGAACATTGTGACGGATCTACTGCTTGGATTCGGTTCCAGAGAAGTGTTTATCGCGTTTGCCGACCACGTCAAGAAGAACTACGGAGCTGAACCTGCTTTCAATACAATGAATATGGGGGCACTTGTTGATTTCCTGCTGGACTCTGGAATCGAGAATCCGATTGTCTGCTCATCAATCAACAAGACGGGTTTCCTTATGACTCCAGGCCGGGAAGAATACGAGAGAACTCTGGCTCGAAAACCTTTCAGACCTATGGCTATGTCGATATTTGCATCAGGGGCGATCTCCCCGACCGAAGCGATCAAATACGTCTGTGGCCTTCCCAATATTAAATCGATTGTATTTGGTGCTTCGTCAAAAGAGCATATTGCCCAAACGATCGAGATGATTTGTTCTCACTGGAATGTCGAGGCAAGTGTACCTCAACTTGCAGAAGTTTCCTGAGGTTGTTATCAACACAAAACTATTTGTTATGAAAAAATCAGAATCGGATAAAATTGGAACAATTAAGATTTTCCTTCTGTTAGGATTACTTGTGGCAGGCGGGATTTGTGCCTTTGCTTACCTTAGGAGAGGTAATGGAATACCCTTCATTTCAAGGCCGCAAATATTCTCGATTGGATTATACTCCGGCCCTTCGATCCTTGAGCTATCCCCTTATACAGATGCTGCCAATCCGATTATGTCGGCAGAAAAGATCACAGATGTGT